>NZ_JAVRCI010000015.1:0-112758 GCF_034530835.1 Nostoc sp. DedQUE12b
CATCCAGAAAGCTTAAACGTTCGTCCAGAAAGCTTAAACGTTCGTCCAGAAAGCTTAAACGTTCATCCAGAAAGCTTAAACGTTCGTCCAGAAAGCTTAAACGTTCGTCCAGAAAGCTTAAACGTTCATCCAGAAAGCTTAAACGTTCGTCCAGAAAGCTTAAACGTTCGTCCAGAAAGCTCAAACGTTCGTCCAGAAAGCTTAAACGTTCATCGACAAAGCTCAGAGGTTTATCCTAGAGCATAATTTACTAAATGCAAAAAAAAGTCCTATACCCGATTGGGCATAGACACAGTCAACAACAAATATCTCTGTGTCTAATCCCCGATGCCCCATGCCCAGTCCCTTGTATTTGCGATCGCAAACTAACTTAACCTAAATATATGCCTTTAGCAGAGGTAAATTCAAAGGCTATGTTCGATATTTAATTAAATAGTAAGTATCAAGAACAACGGAACTCAGTTTTAACCCTACTTGCAATGTACTAGATAAAGTATCAAAAGTTTTCTGTCTTCACTTGTATAAGCTCCTTTGCCTCATTTCAACCCTTAGAAATGAGGCAATTTTCTATGTTGCTATACACCCATGCGTAATTTTGTCATCGGGGATATAGGCAAAGTGTTAGTGCTGCAATGTATTTTCCTTAACCTAGTATATTGACTTATGCTTCATCTTTCTTTTGCTAGCGATCGCTTTTAAGAAAAAGCTTTAATCTAGTAATCAATTCGATTAGTTAAAAATACTGAGGTCGATTAAGTAGCAAGTTTGATTCAATTAATCAAACAAACGGTTTTGTTATTGTTCCCGTTTGTTTATTAAGTTATGCTACTTACAGACTGGAACCAGATTTTAGACAACATTTTGCCTGATGAGAGTAATGAGGCGCTGATTAGTGAGATATTTGTAAGACCTCTAATAAACGCACTTGGATTTAATGATAAAGAACGTTTTCCACAATTTCCTACAGGACATGGGACAGTAGATTTTGCCGTTCGCAAAAATACTGATGGTGATATTTTTTTATTCTCTAAGAGCAATCCCTATTTACTTGTTGAAGTCAAAGCACGAGCAACAGTAACAGGAGCTAAATTTAATTTATTAGAAGGCACTCCTCAATACATAAACACTAGAGAGCAAATAAAACAATATCTACTTGATTCTAAGTGCAACACATCTCAATGGGGTCTTATTACTGATTCAGTTTATATCCAGTTATTCCGGCGACATGGAAAAATTATATTTCCTGCAACTCCAAATAGTTTAATTAAAAAAGAGAATATTAATACTATCGTTTCCGATGTCAAACATTTAATTGACAATCCGCCCAAAGCCTTAACTGTTTGTGTTTACAACAACAAAGGAGGTGTGGGGAAAACTACAACAACTGTTAATTTAGCAGCGACTCTTGTACAGCAAGGAAAGCAAGTTTTAGTAATTGACTTTGATCCACAGCAAGGAGATTTAACTAAATCTCTTGGCCTAGAAGTAAAAAAAATTAGTTTATATGATTGCCTATCCGATAGAAACTTAAACGTTCACGATACAGTTCAACCATTTAAAGTCAAATTTAAATCTGGTCAAGTGTTCCAATTCGATGTTATTTCCGCAGATCCCAAACTGCTAGATTTTACAGAGCAAGACTTAGCAACAAGAATTGAAAAAGGGGCTGCTAGGTTAAAAGATACTCTAAAACCTTTGGTGTATGAATATGATTATATATTCATAGATTGTCCGACAAACTGGATGTTCTTTAGTCAAAGTAGTCTATACGCTTGTGATGTCGTTTTGATCCCTACCAAGCACAATAATTTAGCATCCCTAAATAATGCAGCTAAAGTAATTAAAGAGTTAGTACCAAAAATTAAGGCAGCTAGACAAGATGGTGGTCCAATCGCCTTACCTATATTTTTCAATGGTGAAAATATCACTCCTCCTCAGCTTAGAATAGCAAATCAGGAAATTGAAGCTATTATTACCAGAGAAAGTAAAGCATCTAATTTCAATTTACGTCCTTATTTTTATCCTAATAACCATACAAAAATATTCAGTCTGCCAAGTTATGCAATTGTAGCAGGTGCAGCCTTTGCTCGAATTCCAGCAGCTTTTACGCATTGTATTGCTACAAATTATTATCTCGATCTAGCTAAGGAGTATTTTATTTTATGAGCGATTTTGATAATATTGGCAAATTAATGCATCTAAAGTTAATTGCGATTAAAGTTGGAGAAAATTTTTCCGAATCGGAATTTATCATCAAAGCAGCAGCAGAGTCTATCTTGCAAGCTGATGGGCGAAATTGGATTCCTGTTATTGTTAAAGAAATTGGTGACTATCAATATCAAGTTGTTAGTAATCATTTTGTATATGCAGTTGCTCAACAAGCTAAGTTAGAGCGAGTCTGGTGTATAGTCATCTCATCAGAACCTCAAAGTATTGAGCAGGCAAAAATTTTAGCTAGAGAAGTTTTACCTAAAGTAAATTTGAATACAGCATCACGAGATACTATTCTAGTTGCACTTAAATATTTAATCTCAGAACCAAGTAGTGCCTTAAAGGGTGTAGATCCTATTGTTGCCACAAACCGAATTGCAGAGTCTAATCGCAAAACTTGGTCTAATTTCAACCCTATTCTTACCTTGAAATGTGGAATTACTAAAGGCAAAAAATTGGATGCTCTTGCAAAAGTATTCTTTCTTCTACCATTACCAGATCCATCGACGTTACCAACACCAGAAATTGTGGGCATCAAATTTGCATCAAGAGATGAAGTGTTTACTCGTTTGATTTATTTGTCAAAATCTAAAATAGATGGTTTTGAAGATATTGATATAGAAAAATCATCTGATATTATATTCAGTGCTAGTAAAGGCAAATGGAAAAGCTTAAATCCTATCTCTAAACTTGAATGTGGCATTGATTCTACAAAAATAAAGACTCTTAAAAAAGTGTTTAGTCTCTAATCTTATCCACTAATTATAGGAATCACAGACACTACTTTCTCAACTTCATCTACCGTAATTTGCGCCAGCCCAAACTGTTCAATAACTGCTGCATTTGTCGTCAAATGCCTACTCACCTCAGCCACTCGATACTGACTTTCTTGTGAAGCTAAAGCAGCTGGCAATAATAACTGATCTGCTAAATGTTCATCCACTGGTGCGCCTGTGTAATGAAACTCAAGCAGTTGCTGACAAGCAATCTCTGCAACTGTTTCCGCCGACAACCGCAAACGCCCAAATCCACCAAAGCCAGTTAAGCTGTTTTTATACTCAGCGGTTAAGAAAATACCTGCCCCAGGTGCCACACCTCTTTCTCTTAAGGTCTGTATAGTAACCTTTAAATGGGCTTCCCGTAATAAATTCTCCGCACGATTCGCCATCCGTTGCGGAATATGGGAAGGCAATTCCGTCACCACTGCTAGTCCCCGCACCTGTTGTAAATCGCCCCGTTCCAATAAGTCGATCCCACCGAGTTTACCACCGCCATCCACCTGTAACTCTACCTCCCCCCCACCTTGGGGATACCACCCCCAAGCGCCTAACTTGACTTGGGCTTCTACACCCATGCGTTGCAGTATGGGTAGATAAACTTGCTCAATGTACGTCGCTGTCGGGCTAAAGTTCACATGAGTTCCACCCTTTAGTGTCACCAGAGAATTGCCAGATGCTAGTGCCAAAGGTAAAAGAATTGTCTGTAAAACTAGAGCGATCGCACCCGCAGAACCCCCTTGTTGTGCTTTACTAACATCAAAGGTATAAATTCCCGCTTGCACAGCACTACCTGGGATAAATTCCAGCAGCATTGAACCTAAAGCATCACCCCGTAGTTGGGCATTACAAATTCTCGCCGCCGCCCGAACTGCTGTTAAGTGTTGTGCTGCTAATCCTGGCTTTTTGCGTCCAGCGCGAATGCCTGTAATTCGTATGGGTTCGCCGGTAATGGCGGCTAGGCTTAAGGAAGTGCGAAGAACTTGTCCGCCTCCCTCTCCGTAGGAACCGTCAATTTCAATCATGGGCGATTATTGGAATGTTGGATTTTGGGTTATCCCCACGGCTGTTAAAATCAAACCACAAATTATAAACGCCCAGCAACTAGCTTTTTAGAGGTAGGTTACACAAATATACAGAGAAATTTCTGATACGTGTTTCTGTAGTTTGCTAATTTTGAGTTTGAAATTGAAGAACCTTGCTTCTAGAGAATTAATTAGAGCATCTAATTTTGTCGTCATATATATCCTTTTTTAACGCAGAGGAACGCAAAGAATTCACTCCTCTGCGAACCTTTGCGCTTCCCTCAGCCCCCTCTGCGTTTTAAAATCTTAACTCTCATCTTTCACAGAACTTTCATGCCACTTACTCAAAAAGTCAGATAGCGCACTCAAGCAGACAAAAATCAATATTTGGTTTCCTGTGTCTGTGCGTCAATAATTACACTCCAGTCATCGTTTTTCACAGCAGCTTCAAGTTGACGTTGACGTTCGGCTTCACTCGCATCTATTGTTTCTGACTCTTTAGAAAGGGTTGTATCAGCCATTGCTTTCCGCAGTTTTAGTTTTTTCTCCTCGTAGGCTTGAAGTTGGGCTTCTGACATTATCGCCTTAGTCGCTTCACCTACCGTACTAGCCCACATTCCGCTTTCAGTTGCATTACCAGGTGGCGTACTTTCGAGTTCTGCTATCCACGCATCTCGCAAATCTTCCATTTCTTGACGCTTGGGAAACTTGAATGCTTGCACGCGTACAAAAGCACACTTTTGCTCGCCATTTTGGCGAAGATGGCTGTTTAAGGAAAGCAACACATTCCGAGAATAGCCAATGTACTGCGTGCGGCGTTCTGCATCTAATACTGCGTAAACTCCGGCAATTTTAGCGTTCTGAGCAGCTACACTCCAAGCCTCAAAGCCAATGATTTCAGTACCATTGTTTGCCAGTTCAGGAGTTATACTCACCTCAATAGCGGCGTGTTCGTTGTCAGAACTATACAAAAAATCATGCAGTCCACGGTGGTTTATGGGGACATTTTGATGTTCAATTGGCGGATTGTGCTGAGTTTCCATTGCAATTGATCTCCAAGTTATTAATTAGCGATGTCTACGACGAACTTCTCTACGAGAGGCTACGCCAATGCTTACACAAGCAAATAATGCCCTTAAAATATTGAAGCTTAAATCTACTCACATCTCCAAATTCTTGTTTTAACAAAGCAAAAACAACTATTAAACTTCTTATGAATCAATTGATACCTAAAAATTGGATGTTCATCAAACAGCGGCTTACCCCTTATTTATTTTTATTACCCGCCTTAGTTCTTTTAGGCTTAACTGTCTTTTGGCCTGCGCTGCAAGCTTTTTACCTCAGCTTTACCAGCTATGAAGACATTGCCCAGCCGCCACTATGGATAGGTTTCGCCAACTTTCTCAAGCTTTGGAAGGATGCAGTTTTTTGGAAAACCTTGGAGAACACTTTTTTATATCTTGTAGGTGTAGTACCAATTTTAGTAATCGCTCCCTTAGTACTGGCAATTTTGGTAAATCAGAAATTGCGGGGAATGAATTGGTTTAGAGCAGCGTACTACACTCCAGTGGTAATTTCAATGGTGGTTGCGGGAATAGCTTGGAAATGGCTGTATGCAGAAAACGGATTACTGAATCAGTTATTTAAAGCTTTAGGTCTTTTTCCAGAAGGTATTCCTTGGCTAACTAGCCCAGCAAAAATTTTTGGCATTGTACCAATTTCTCTTGCCAGCGTCATGGCTGTCACCGTGTGGAAAGGATTAGGCTACTACATGGTGATTTATTTAGCGGGGTTGCAATCAATTCCTGCTGATGTTTACGAAGCCGCAGCTATTGATGGCTCTGATGGTATCAGCAAACATTGGGATATTACCATACCTTTAATGAAGCCATATTTAGCCCTAGTGGCAGTAATTTCGGCTATTTCTGCGACCAAAGTCTTTGAAGAAGTCTACATTATGACTCAAGGAGGCCCACTCAGTAGCTCAAAAACGATTGTTTATTATTTATATGAGCAAGCCTTCAATAACTTGGAAATTAGCTATGCTTGCACGATCGGTCTAGTGCTATTTTTAATAATTTTAGGATTGTCAATTTTGCGATTAGCTATTAATCAGCAAGGTGACGATATCACAATTTAATAAATTTAGAACAAATTATCTTCCCTCAGCCTCGATAATCTAAAAATATTTAAATATCGAGAGTGCATGAAAACAGACACGATTTTTTACACCTTATTCCAAACTCTTCCAGGTGTATTATTTGAACTTTTGGAACAATCGCAAGCTTTAGCATTACACTATCAATTTACCTCAGTAGAAATCAAAGAACTAGCACGTCGTATCGATGGCTTATTCTTACCCAAACCTGAATTTCCAGAAGATACAATCTATTTTGTTGAGGTACAGTTTCAGCGCGATGATGATATTTACTGGCCAATAATCACAGAAGCTTTCCTCTATATCAATCAGTATAAACCTCAACGTCGCTGGCAAGCAGTATTACTTTTTGCTCAACGTAGTCTCGACCCAGGTATACCATTCATTTATCAAACATCATTAGCTCCACAGCAAATCCGTATAATTTATTTAGACGAATTAGATAATGTACCATCATCTTCGATTGGGCTAGGCATAATTAAGTTAGTAGTTGCAGCAGAAGATCAAGCCGTACAGCAAGCGAAAAACTTGATAAAACAAGTACAACAAACGGATGAAGCTAACCGTAACAATCTTTTAGAATTAGTAGAGAGAATGCTTATTTACAAATTTGTAAACAAAAGTCAACAGGAGTTAGAAGCAATGTTTGGATTAACCGATTGGAGACAAACTAAATTTTACCAAGAAGTAAAGGAAGAAACAAAGCAGGAAGTAAAAGAAGAGGTTCGCAAAGAAACAAAGCTCGATACTATACCCCGTCTACTTAAGTTGGGTTTAACTATAGAGCAAATTGCTGAAGCATTAGAGTTAGATGTTAAACAGGTACGACAAGCTATTGAAAAGCAAGGAGAAGAGGGAACAGGAAGTAATTTGTAATTGAAAAGATTTCTTTAAAACCGCTTTTGATATTCCACTACAGCACGACTGTCATCGGTTAAGTTAGTGGAGGCACGTACACGAAATTCATTATTTATCCGGTAATTAATACCCCATTGAAAGGGATCGTTTGTTGTCAAAATTTTAATACTGGAAACGGATATTTTGGAAGAAATGTCAACCCCAGCCTCTGCTGCTAATTCTAAAGTGGAATTGCTTCTTCCAGCTTCGGGATTCTCAGAAATAACGGTAGGAAATATCCGCAGTTCGCTTAAGCCAAAGGTACTCCCAATTTGGTTAAAAGCTGATTGAAAATTGTTAAACACAGCCGAACCTGCGATGTTAATCAGACCTAAAGTACTGTCTGCACGTCCTTGGGTATCTACAAACCCACCTCCTAAAAGAGCAACAATTTCGGTTTGACTACGTGACGGACTACTTGTTAATTCTAGATTTTCATTCAGTTTGCTAGCTAAACCGTTGATAGTGGCTTCGACTCGAACACTCTCTAACGCTGATAAACCTGTAGA
The DNA here is from genome assembly GCF_034530835.1 of Nostoc sp. DedQUE12b. Lineage (NCBI taxonomy): Bacteria > Bacillati > Cyanobacteriota > Cyanophyceae > Nostocales > Nostocaceae > Nostoc > Nostoc sp. DedQUE12b. The sequence continues at coordinate 7,577 of NZ_JAVRCI010000015.1, forward strand.
ATTTACCCGGCTGAAGTCATTACTTTGAGTTACATCTAGTACTTTGGCAAATAGCCGAATATCTAAGTTGGGGTCGCGGGGTTGAGAAGGACTAAAAGTTGCAGTGTGTTTATAGCCACGAGCAAGGTTAAATTGGGTAGTAAATAAATTTACTCCTCCTTTTTCTAACTGAATAGTACCATCGGGTATAGGCTGATTGATTAAGCCGTTAACTATGAGATTACCAGTGGCGCGGAAGTTGAGAATAGGGTCACGGGTAATTTGGACGTTTTTACCTAGTTCCAAATCTAAATTATTAAATCTGGCGTTAGTATTTCCTACCCCATTCCCAATTTCAGATTTGCTCTGCTTATTATCTTTTGTGGGCGATACGCCAATACTACCATTTTCAGATGTCGTGGCGGCGGTAGATTCTGCCAGCAATACTTTACCATCAAATAAATTTACTCTACCGCCAATTATGGGATTAAGGGCAGAACCAGTAATCTGCAAATTGCCACTAGCGCCTCCTTGGTAAAGTCCCTTGAGATTCAACGCTAGCTGATCGAGATTAACAGTCAGGGGATTTTTGATAGTTACGTTCTCATTGTTGAAGATGGGAATTTCACCAGCAGCTTGTACCGTCCCACGGCTAAATCTACCTTGAAGATTTTCTACTAAGATACTGTCAAAATTAAACAGCACTCTACCTGTGACACCTCTCAGCTTACGTGGCAAAGCCTGGGCTGAAAAAGTAGCATTATTAACAGTAGCAATTCCATTTACTTCGGGTTTTTTCAGTGTTCCTCGTACCTTGAGGTCTACTTCTCCTTCACCTTTCTCAAATACCACTTGATTAGTCAATGCGTTTAACAGCCCCAATCCCTCGTTTTCCAATTTCATATCCAAACTGATTTGATCGCTGTCTGGTGCGACGGAAGCAAAAGGTAATTTATAAGGGATGCTGCCAGTAATATCAACAGGTTTTGGCCCAGCAACTGCTACAGTACTACCAAAGTTTAAACGTCCATTGGCATAGCTGAAACTTGCTGTTGCTGACTCTATTTTGCTCTGATTTAGTACTCCTTCTGCGATTTGCAATTCCCCTCTAGCTTGAGGATTAGCAATGCTGCCTGCTAAAGCTGCCGTACCGTTAAGATTACCTGTGATTCCAACTGGTAATTTGACAACATTATTCAATAGTTGTACTGGAAAATTATTCACCCGCAACTGACCAGATTGTTCATCACCACCAACGTTACCCGTAAATGCAATCAGTCTGTTTTGAGATTCGATTCGTAATGGTCGCAAACTTAAAACACCGTTCTCAAAGTTGCCTTCAGCAATCACTTTTTCTGCAGTATAAAAACGATTTCGTTCTTCCTTTTTACCCCACGCAAAGTCTTGTCCATTCAAATTAAAATCCACTGATAATCCATTGGCTGTAGCTGTATTTACAGCCACTTCCCCATTGAAAGTCCCCTTTAAGTCTGCCAAATCTGGTATTGGAGTTGAATTGAGTCGCTGTTCTTCCTGTTCTGCCACCAAAGCTTCAATTTCAGAAAACCGTTGGATTTGAGTTAATAAGGGTTCATCTGGCGTTCCTTGGGGTTTGGTAGTCAGATCCGCTGCTGTGCCGTAGATTTCTGCTGAACCACCTGGCAAATTTTGTAAATCAAATACTCGTGCTACAGCCAGAACATCTTGGATCTCACCCTGCTTGACGTTCAGTTTGCCTTGTAATTGAGGCCCTTTAGGGCTTTGAGCCACAGTACCGACAACGGCGTAGCTACTTTTTCCTTTGACAAATTCGCTACTAGTGAGTGTGGCTTTACCGTTACCGTAGCGGAATTGAGCAGCTAAACGATCGCCTTTAACCCGGCCAATTTGGGGATTTGCGATCGCTAAATTCCCCGTTGTTGCCAATGTCTGCTGATTAAACAGCAAATCTCCAGTTAACAATCCAGCTATCTTACCAGCACCCAAGCGAGTAATCGGTGGCGGCGTCAAATTCAATATTTGTAAGGGGAAATTTGCCAGTTTCAGTGCCCAATCATTTCCTTGAACGTTACCTGTAGCTGATGCTTGCTGCCATTTGACTAAGAAAGATTTCGGGCGATTATTGGCATCTAAATTGAAAGATAGGCGATCGCTATTACCTGCCAAGTTTAAACTCAAACCGCGTCCCTGTACTGAATCGATGTTTCCAGTTAACAATGGCTCAAAAGCAATATCTTGCACAATCAAGTCTCGTAAGTTGATTTGCCCTACGACATTTGGCAAGGGCAGTTTCCCAGTAATTTGACCATTAAAATCTACTCTCCCCGCCACAGCAACCTGATTGGGAAGATTGATTGGTAACTGTTTCAAGTTGTAATTCTGGGCTTGGACGTTGAGATTTAGGGCAGTAATTTCCGGTATCCCTACCTGTTTTGCATTGGCTAATATGTTACCAGTCACACTTAAACCGGGAGCAGTTGCTCGCTCAATAGTCAGCCTTTCACCACTCCAAGCGATCGCAGCTGTCAAGGGTTGCTCTAAACCAGGGATACCTTGAGATAATTGCACCTGTCCAGCTGCACGCACATCAGCTAATTTGGACGATCCGAGCGTACCGGCTAATTGCAATTGACCGCCAAACTGACCTCGTAATTGCTGATTTAACCGATTTAATTCCACATCGGCAGCATCGACGACAGCTTGATAGCGACCATTAGCTACTTGGATATTAGAGGCTGTAATATTTCCACCTGCAACATCCAGCCGTCCCTGACCGTTAGCTTGGATCGTTTGCGGTTGGAAAGAATCAACAGAACCCGCCACGTTTGCTTGACCAGTTAACGTCCCTCGAAACTGTGGTGGTACTGCTGCTAACTGTTGTAACGGTACATTAGTTGCCTCAACTTGCGCCTGGTATACACCATTACCCACTTGGATATTAGAGGCTGTAATGGTTCCACCTGCAACATTTACCCGCGCTTGACCGTTGGCTTGGATAGTTTGCGGTTGGAAAGAATCAACAGAACCCGCTACGTTTACTTGACCAGTTAACGTCCCTCGAAACTGCGGTGGTACTGCTGCCAACTGCTGCACCGGTACATTATTTGCTTGAACTTGTGCCTGATATACACCATTAGCAAGTTGGATATTAGAGGCTGCGATCGTCCCACGCCCAACATTTATCCGCGCTTGACCACTGGCTTGAATAGTTTGTGGTTTAAAAGAATCAACAGAACCCGCTACATCGAACTTACCAGTTAACGCCCCTTGAAATTGCTTTGGTACTTTTGCCAACTTCTGCACAGGCACATTCTTAGCCTGAACTTGTGCCTGATAGACACCATTCGCCACTTGGATATTAGAGGCTGTAACCGTACCCTTGCCAATAGCAAGGCGACCCTCACCACTGCCACGGAAGGTTTTCAGGCTGAAATCATCTCTGCTACCTGCGATTTGAAACGTTCCCGCCAAAGGATTATCTAAAGCTGAGGGAGACTGTTTCAATATTTGTCCCAACCACACACCATTAGCTACAAGTTGAGCCGAGAAACTTTGGTCTTGCAGTTGGATATTAGAAATTGCAACTGTGCCGCCACCAATTTGAACTCCTGCACCATCACTGCGAATTGTGGCAATTTCAAATGGTGCTGTGCTGCCTGAGAGGATGAGACGACCATTGAATTGTGCCCCAGCCAAGGAGACATTTTGCAGTTGACTCTTGTCTACAAAGGGTTCTAATTTTACCCCAGAGGCAACAGCCAGAGCTTGCCAACGCTCATTGGCATAACTACCAGTTGCCCGAACTGTACCACCACTTATATTCAGAGCGACATTACGGAAAGAGACGGTGCGATTTGGAGCGATCGCAACTTCACCAGTTCCGGGGTAAGTTCCATTAGGAGCTTGAAACTGTACCACGGTTTGGACATTGGTAGGAGCGCCAGTTAGTTGAGCGGTACCTGAGACATTGCCGATTTGAAAGGTAGGTGTTGTTTCGTAGACATTTGCGATCGCATCTCCTGGAACATTCTTGGCAGCGAAATTTAAATCCAGTCGCGGACTCTTACCAAGTTGAATTGTACCAGCGCCAGTAATCTCACCACCAACTTTAGCTTTACCTTGAATATCTTTTAGGGTAATTAAAGAAGAACTAGTAACAAGCTCAAACTTACTACTGATGCTATTAAAATCAACTTTGTCAATCCGGGCAGTTTGAATCGTCGTAACCGAGCCGGAGAGAATTGGCTCTTTGGTTGCTCCAGTAATTTGTAAAGAAGCTTGTACTTGTCCAGCGATCGCTACAGGTAATTTTACCTTGAGAGTCTCTTGGGCATTCGCCAAACTTACCGCATTTACACGCGCTGCCAACTTCAAGCCTGCTTTCGTGTCGACGATTCCCGTAGCCACTAAAGGAATTTTGCCGTAGTTGCTAGTCACATTATTTAACTGCAACTCTGTTCCTTGGAAGTGGAGGTTTCCTTGACTATTGCTCAACAGTTGCGGGACTTTGGGTATTTGCAGCGTTACCCCTTGCACAGTAGCGTTGCCAAACAATAGAGTTGGCTGTCCTGGTGTCAACCGAACTAACAAATCGCCATTGGCTCGACCCGCCTGTAAGTTCACTGGTAACTTAATCAACCGAGTAATATTCTCAGCCAAAAAATCTTGTGCTTGCACCTGGAAAGTCCCTGCTAGCACCTTAGAACGTGTCTCTCCCTGAATGGAAATATTGCCACCACTGTCTGCTTGACCCCCGACTTCAAACCGTATCAACTGATTATTTGCTAAAAGTTGAGCAGAACCATTGAGTTGAGAAAATAGCACCGGCAATTGCTGAGTGTTGTTAGCGGTAGCAGGGCGTTTATCCAGTACTGAATTAGAATTTGGGTATTCTCCCTTGCCCCCCTGCCCCCCTGCTCCCCGGTCACTGAGTGTAGCCGAAGTGCTGCCCCCCTGCTCCTCTACCCCCTCATCTCCCTCTACTCTCTCATCCGGCATCAAGGCCAGCTTGGCATTCCGAAACCGCAGGTAGTCCAAATCGGTTTTAATTGCACTGCTTCCACCTGACGACGTGATGGTAGTGGAAACCCAACGCCCTTGGTCATCCTGATCAATGTAAATATCTGGGTTGACTAAGGTTACATCTAGCTTTAGATGGCGATTAAAAATTAGTTGTAACAGATCAAAACCCACCTCTACAGATTCGACTGTGGCCCGATCTGCATCTGTGGGTGTGGCTGGGATAGCTGAAGCCCCAAACTGTACTCCTGTCAACGAAAATTGTGTGACTCTTCCCAGTTTTACCGGACGGTTGAGTGTAGTAGTTAGACTTTGTTGTGCTAACGGCGTTAACTCCGTTTGGACAAAAGTCCACAACCGCCAAATACCAACGATAACTCCTAACAGCAAAAGTCCACTCAAGGCAATGCTACCCCGGCTCAACACCAGCAACCACAAACGTTTGCGGATAAGGGAGGGGGAATGAATATCTTGATTGGTAGATTTAGTCATTTGCTTTCACTGTATTAATTGCCGGATGTCGCTGGCACACACAAGCATTAACTGGCACATTGGTTCAGTATGCCATTTCCAGGATACGCCAACTAAACCCAAGACCCCATTGGTTGAGTTACGGTATTTTATCGATCCAATACTTATGCTTAATAATATTGGCGTTTTCAGGAAAATCTGAATAGAGTGAAAATTATTCCTGTGACTTTCCTTGAGGCACAATCTCGAACTTTAATATGAATAAACCTTAAAAAGGACAGATGATTACACCAATGCGTGTTTTTGTGTTAATTTTTAATGCTCGAACGGAAAATGAGGGGATTCACACAATTCGGGAAGGCGATCGCAATAAAATTCTGATGTTCGAGTCAGAAGACGATGCGACACGCTTTGCCCTGATGTTAGAAGCTCAAGATTTCCCCGCGCCCACACCGGAGCCGATCGATGCTGAAGAAATCAAGGAATTTTGCGAAAGTGCTGGATATGAATGGGAAATCATCCCAGAAAACAGCAATTTAGTTGTAACTCCCCCAGAACTTAACGTCGAAAAAACTGACTGGCAAGAAGATGCCCAGAAGGAGGATACTGTTGAAGACACTTTCCCTCTCAATCAACAGCCGCTAGAAGAACCAGAATTGTCTGATTCTGAATTAGAGAAAATTCGTCGCAAATTGGAAGGGCTGTTGTAAGTAGTCATTAGTCATTAGTCATTAGTCATTAGTCATTGGTCATTAGTCACTGGTCGCTAACTGACAAATGACAAATGACAACGGACAAATGACAACGGACAAATGACAAAGGACAAATGACAAATGACAAATTTGCAAGAACGCGGGCATCTTTTAACTGAGCTGGTCAATCCTAATAGTCTGAACTTAGACCAGCTTAGTTCCCTGGAATTGGTGGAGTTATTTAATGACGAAGACCAAAAGGCTGTTGCAGCAGTTGCAGCGGCTAAAATTCAGTTGGCAGAGGCAATTGAGCGCACCGCAGAGCGTTTGCGCCACGGAGGACGCCTATTTTATATCGGTGCGGGTACAAGTGGCAGGTTAGGGGTGTTAGATGCTGCGGAGTGTCCACCTACTTTTTGTACACCCCCAGAGTTGGTACAGGGGATTATTGCTGGTGGTGCTGGCGCACTAGTACGCAGTTCTGAAGATTTAGAAGACAGTATTGAAGATGGTGAGGCTGCGATCGCTGGGCGGCACGTTACCCAATTAGATGTCGTAGTTGGCATTACCGCTGGTGGGACAACGCCTTATGTCCACGGTGCGCTTCATGCTGCTCGTCAGCGAGGAGCTACAACTATTTTTATCGCCTGTGTTCCTGCTGAACAAGTTAGCTTTGATGCTGATATTGACATTCGTCTATTAACAGGGCCAGAAATAATTGCCGGTTCAACTCGCCTGAAAGCTGGTACAGCCACTAAATTAGCTTTAAATATCCTTTCTAGCGGCGTGATGGTCAAGCTAGGCAAAGTTTATGGCAATCGCATGGTGGATGTAGCAGTAACAAATCAAAAATTACGCGATCGCGCTTTGCGAATTTTGCAAGACCTCACAGGTTTAAGTCGGGAAACTGCGGGTTTTTTACTAGAACGTAGTGGTAAATGGGTCAAGCTGGCGCTATTGATGCACTGGACTGGTTTGGAAAAAGATGAAGGCGATCGGCTACTTTCAGAACACCAAAGTAATCTCAGGGCAGCTGTTGTCAGCTATGAAAACCACAAACAACCTTGAATACATTTTCTAAATAAATACTTTCTAATCTGGCTGCTACTTGTTTTAGTAGCACGCCTTTTTTTTAAGAAAAATATTTCTTAGAAAAGCTAACATTAATTAGCATAATTAAGAATAGTAAACTTAAATAAATATTTTTAACATATATTCTCAATGTGAATAACTAAAGTAGAACTCTTTGGAGAATACTAATGTTTTTTAAACAAAAATTCAGAACTTATACGGATATGATTCAGTATGAAAATTCTTAAAATAATATATCAGTACACTATGATGTTGACTATGGCAACCTACTTTAGTTATAAATATTAGCAGAAAAGTAAACTCTGCCAATAAAGACTTTATGCTAGATAAATTATTTACTAGCAATAGTTTTGCCATTTTAACATCTGCGTTGCTTTTAATAATCTTGATTTAGACTGCTATATATCAAATGCATTTGCACTTATTCATATATCTGCCATCGCTATATAGCTAGAACACTGCCATCAAAGTGTTGCCTATCTTTAACAAGTGACCTAATAAATTTATCTGGTTAATTGAGATGGTAGGTAGATTTACGGCGCGTTCTACTAGTATCGGTTTTTAATGGCTAGATTTTTAATAAAAGGAACAAACTATGCCTCATCAAGAACTTATTTCAAATAACCTAGTAAATGAATTCAAAACTTGTACTCAGTTGCAATACAATGGCAAATTAAATATTAAAAGTTCAAAAGGCAGCCAATGGACTTTTTACTATCGACTAGGACGGATAGTTTGGGCAACAGGAGGAACTCATCCCTTCCGACGTTGGCGTAGACATATAGCTCAAAATTGTCCCCAGATTGATGTTGATAAGTTGCAGTTACGTGGGCAAGACCTATCAATTGATTACTGGGACTATAAACTTATAGAAGTATTTTATAAAAAACAGAAAATTCAGAGGGAACAGATTCAATCTATTGCAGAAAATACAATAGCAGAACTATTATTTGACCTAGCTTTGCAAGGAAACTTTGCTTCTCTAAGTTGCAATCGCAACCAAGAAGTTATCTTAGAAACTCCAATGAGTTTCACGAGTGCAGAAATGTCTGTAAAGCACATGCAAGACTCATGGAGAATTTGGTCAGAAGCAGGTTTAGCAAATTTCTCTCCTGACTTAGCACCAATTCTACGGCGACCAGAACAACTTGAGCAGATGGTAAGTCCATCTGTCTACAAAAACTTTGTAAATTTAATCAATGGCAAATTCACTCTGCGAGATTTAGCTATGAAAATGAAGCAGAGTGTATTACCACTGACTCGTTCATTGCTTCCTTATATCCTTAAAGGAATCATCGAATTAGTAGAAGTACCTGACTTGCCTTTAGGAATTACTGAAGTTAACAATAACTCTACCACCACACAAGCCAAGAAGCGGATTGCTCCACTAGTGGCTTGCGTCGATGATAGCCCTCAAGTATGTAAAATGGTAGAGCATATTGTCACTTCCAATGGATTTAGGTTTGTCAAAATTCAAGATGCTGTACAAGCCCTACCAACTCTGATTCAGGATAAACCAGACCTGATTTTTTTGGATTTGATTATGCCAGTCGCCAGTGGTTACGAAATTTGTACTCAGTTACGAAGAATATCTACATTTTCCAACACACCAATAATTATATTAACAGGCAGTGATGGTCTTTTAGATAGAGTTCGTGCCAAAGTAGTTGGTTCTACAGATTTTCTCACTAAACCTGTAGTGGCTGATAAGGTAATGAGTATAATACGTAAGTATTTACCTACACAGAGCATATCCAACGTATCCCACGATAAAAGAAAATCTAATTTAGAGGTTTGTAATTAGGAAGAATTAAAAGCAATTTTTGATTCTGAATTATTCCTCAAAATTTCTAGATTTTTTCACCTCAGTAAAATTAATTTATTGAGGTTAAACAATTTTAGATTTACTCTATTTATCAAATCAAAGGCTTGTCAATTGATTTAGAATTTTAGATTTATTCTTGCCTTAAAATTATCTTGCTCTCAGTCTATGTGAAATTTTCAATATTCAATACAAAATTTAAAATTATATTTTAAAGATATTTTATATCCTATTAATTTATATTTATTACGTACTTTTTCTGAGGTTGATACATAAAGATTGTATCAAAATTAGACAAATACAAATTCTTGTATTTATAGCAGTCCTATTTAATTTATTAAATATTGTTTAGGGCAGAGGGGTTAGGGCTAGTCTCTAGTCCCTTCCATGTCTTTTTAAGGAATCATTTAGGATTTGTCTATTTTGTTTATATTTTGAGAGAAAGTTAACGAGTAATTGCCATGAATACTGTTTTAGTTGTTGAAGATGGCTTAACAGATATGGAAATAATCAGCCGTTACTTGCAACAGGCAGGTTATTCTGTGATTAGCGCCACTAGTAGTGAAGAGGCTCAAGACAAAATAGATAAAAATAAGCCAGACTTAATATTTCTCGACGTAATTTTACCGGGTAAAAGTGGTTTTGAAATTTGCAGAGAACTCAAAAATAATCCGGACACTAGCAAGATACCCGTAGTTTTTTGCTCTACAAAAAATAGTGATGTAGATAAAATTTGGGGTAATATGTTAGGGGCTGATGGTTATCTATCAAAACCGATTGACCGAGACGAACTAGTGGTAATTTTAAAGCGACTAATTAACTAGTAACCTATCATAAATCAACAAATACTAAAAACCACAATTGTTTAAATTAATCTTTCCAAGAATAAACAATAACTGCAAATATTGGCTAAAGATAAATAATCAAGAACAAAGGATCGATAGCTTTGGAAACCCAGGAAAAGTTTTTAAGTTTTAATTTGGGAGTAACTGATACAGCCGTAATTTCTTTACGACACATCGCAGAAGTTTTGCAAGTATCATTACCAGAAATATGCGGCGTTCCTCAAATGCCAAGTAGTGTCTTGGGTATTTATAATTGGCGCGGTGAGATGCTTTGGTTAGTCGATTTAGAGGCAATGTTAGGTTATCCTCCAATTTCACCAGGGTCAAATTTAGTTTCAAAAATGATGGCAATTATTCTAGAAAATAAAGGTAAGTATTTGGGACTATTGGTGCGGCAAATTATAGATATTGAATGGCTGGATGCTAAAGAAATGAAGGCTACAAATACTGAATTGTTTTATCCAAAAATATCACCTTTTTTAGAGGGATACTTTATTAATGATTCGGAGGAGATAATTTTTAATTTGGATGCGACAACTATTATTCAATCTTCAGCATGGGGGATTCATAATTGAATATTTAGTGAGGTGTGATTAGGTATATTGTTTTGAAAACTCCTAATCCTTAATGAGCAAATATCAGATAAATATCGCTTTCCACATATCCAGTTATTACCAATCACAATTTTGAGGTTAATCAAATGACATTTTTGTATAACAATAGCCATGATAACGAACATCTAATCTCTGAATTAGAGAATCAGAATGGTAACGCTCATATAGCAAATATTGCTAGTAATGAAATATCTTTATTAAGTGCGATCGCTCAAGAATTTAAAACTTGGCGGCGACAGATGAAAGATATCGCAACTCACATGCGCCAAGCCCCAAACATTGATACATTACTTAAAATTACTGTAGCACAAATTAGAGAAAAAATTGGCTGCGATCGCGCCTTAATTTATCAGTTTACTTCGCGAGAATCCGGTAATGTTTTAGCAGAATCGAGAACATTAGGTTGGACTCCAACTTTAGGCGAAAATATTCCCGGAATTATTTTTGGTTTATATACCAATCAAGACTATGTAGAAGCTGTAGTTATTGATGATATTAATCAGATTCAATTTACCCCTTATCAAAAGCAACTGCTAGATAAATTTCAAATTAAAGCTAGTTTGAGTTTACCGATTGTAGTAGAAGGTAAAGCCTGGGGTTTACTAGCAGTCAATAATTGCTACTCAACGCGACAGTGGCAAGAAGTAGAAATTAGCCTACTATCTCAACTGACAACAGAACTAATTTACAAATTACAAAGTTTTGAATTCCAAAAAGAACAGCAACAGCGGCTACTAGCAAAAAAATCGGTAGCTAAAGTCATCGACAAAATTCTGCGGGTGTCAAATGTCGATAAGCTTTTTCAAACAACCACTCAAGAAGTACGCCAATTACTAAAATGCGATCGCGTCGGTGTCTATCGCTTCAAACCTGACTGGAGTGGTGAGTTTGTCGCTGAGTCAGTGGGTAACGGTTGGATAAAAATGGTTGGCCCTGATTTTTATATGGTCTGGGAAGATACCCACTTACAAGAAACTCAAGGAGGACGTTATGCCAAAGGTGAAAGCTTTGTAGTTAATGACATTTACCAAATGGGCCATGCTCAATGTCACATTGACATTTTAGAGCAGTATGAAATGAAGGCTTACATCATTGCACCCATATTTGCCGGAGAAAAATTATGGGGTTTGTTGGCAGCTTATCAAAATTCTGGGCCTCGTGATTGGCAACCTTGGGAAGAAACCTTTGTAACTCAAATTGGGTTGCAATTTGGTGTAGCTATCTCACAAGGGGAATATCTCGAACAAGTGCAGACAAAATCTGACCAACTAGCTAAAATAGTTGAACAAGAGAAAGTTTTCACTAAAATAGTCAACCGCATCAGACAATCTTTAGATGTAGAAAGCGTCTTCAAAACAACCACTCAAGAAGTGCGTCAATCACTACAATGCGATCGCGTTGCTGTCTATCGTTTTAACCCTGACTGGGGTGGTGAATTTGTGGCTGAGTCTGTGAGTACTGGTTGGACAAAACTGGTAGGCCCTGATATTAAAACTGTTTTGGACGATACCTACTTACAAGAAACTAAGGGAGGTCGGTACGTCAGAGGTGAAAACTTTATCGTTAATAATATCTATGAAGTAGGGCTGGCTCCCTGTCATATTGAGATTTTAGAGCAGTTTGAAGCCAAAGCTTACATAATTGTTCCGATATTTTTCGGGGATAAATTGTGGGGATTGCTGGCAGCTTATCAAAATTCTAGCTCCCGTGAATGGCAAAGCTGGGAAGTGAACTTTTTGGTTCAAACTAGCTTGCAATTTAGCCTAGCTAAATCACAGATAGACTATTTGGAATTAGTGCGGGTGAAATCTGAAAAACTAGCTCAAATAGCGGAACAAGAGAAAGCTGTCACCAAAATAAGTAACCGCATCCGCCAATCTTTAGATGTAGAAGAAATCTTCAAAACAACTACTCAAGAAGTCAGGCAATTACTGCGATGCGATCGCGTTGCCGTGTATCGTTTCAATCCGAACTGGAGTGGGGAATTTATCGCAGAGTCAGCAGGTCATCTGTGGGTAAAATTGGTAGGCCCCGATATCAAAACCGTCTGGGAAGATACCCACTTACAAGAAACTCAGGGAGGTCGATATGCCCAAGGAGAAAACTTTGTTGTAAATGATATCTATCAGGTAGGTCATTCTCCTTGTCACATTGAAGTTTTAGAGCAATTTGAAGCCAAAGCTTATGTAATTGTTCCTGTATTTGCAGGGGAACAATTGTGGGGATTGCTAGCAGCTTATCAAAATTCGGTCACTCGTGATTGGGAAGAATCGGAAGTTACTTTGTTGGCACGTATTGGCAGCCAGTTAGGACTGGCATTACAACACACCGAATACTTGCAACAAGTACAAGCGCAGTCAGCAAAATTAGCAGAAGCAGCAACACGGGAAAAGGCAGCCAAGGAGTTACTCCAACAACGATCAATTCAACTCCTAACAGCCCTTAGACCCGCTCTCAACGGCGACTTAACAGTACGCGCACCGATTACAGAAGACGAGCTAGGCACGATCGCAGATGCTTACAATAATACTCTGCAAGCACTGCGGCAAATTGTTGTTCAAGTACAAGGTGCTGCTCAACAAGTTGCCCAAACTTCTAGCAATAGCGAGTCTTCATTAGCGGGACTAACCAATCTAGCACAACAACAGTCTGAGGACATTACCACAGCTTTAGGTGACATTCAACAAATGGTGGACTCTACTCAAGCTGTAGTAGCGAATGCTGAGTTAGTACAACTAGCAGTGCAAAAAGCCAATCAAACTGTAGAGTCTGGCGATACTGCCATGAACCTAACTGTAAAAGCAATCCAAGGAATTCGTGAAACCGTTGCTCAAACCAGCAAAAAGATTAAACGCCTCAGCGAATCTTCGCAAAAAATCTCCAAAGTGGTGAATTTGATTGGTAATTTTGCCACACAGACAAACGTACTCGCTTTGAATGCAGCCATTGAAGCTACTCGTGCTGGTGAATATGGCAAAGGCTTTGCAGTTGTGGCTGATGAAGTCCGTTCTTTATCTCGCCAATCAGCAGCAGCAACCATCGAAATTGAAAAATTAGTTCAGGAGATTCAAGCAGAAACCGGAGAAGTTGCAGTAGCGATGGAAACTGGTATTCAGCAGGTAGTAGAAGGTACAAATCTTGTTAGTGACACTCGCCAAAACTTAAATGCGATCGTTTCTGCAACTGCTGAAATTAGTCAGCTAATCGAGCGAATTACCGCAGCGACTCAAAAACAAATGGCGCAGTCTGTAACAGTAACTAAATCAATGCAAGATGTTGCAGAGATTGCCGATAAAACTTTTGCGGAATCTCAAGAGATTGCGACTGTGTTCCAAGATTTATCAGGCATGGCGCAAGAGCTATTAACAACTGCTAGTAAGTTTAAAGTGAAATGAAACATAGTTAGGAGTTAGGAGTTAGAAGTTAAGAGTTAGAAGTTATTAGGTCAAAGCATTAATTATATAAAACACTATTTCATTGGCAAATATAAAATGCTTTGACCTTAATTACTTTTAATTTTTTAGTTAAACAGAGGAGAAGAGTAATTGGCAGAGAGTATTATTCAACAGAAAAGTTTTAAATTTGCTTTAGAAATTATTCACCTATATATTAAATTGCAAGAGCAACGGGAATATGTGCTTTCTAAGCAATTACTACGAAGTGGGACAAGTATTGGCGCGAATGTTGAAGAGGCTAGCGGTGGTCAGAGTAGAAAGGATTTCTTGGCAAAAATGTATATTGCATACAAAGAAGCTAGGGAAACCAAATACTGGCTACGTCTACTACAACAGTCCAAACTAGTAAAGATTGATTTAACTAATGAACTAATCTATGCAGACGAAATCATTCGGATTTTGAGTTCAATAGTCAAGACAACTGAAAAATCACTTGGTCGATCAACTCTTGACTCCTAACTCCTAACTTTTAACTTCCCACACCCCACTCTATAATTATGATTCCAGATAAGGAAATTCGCCAACAAGGTTACATCTACTTTCTAGCTGAAGCCCCAGAATTAGTCACAATTATTGAACAAGAACTATTTAACTTGTCAGAAGATTATAGTATTGCTAAAATTCACAATCTAATGCGAGCTACTCATACACTGAAAGGTGGTGCAGCTAACGTTGGGCTAGAATTAATTAAGACGATCACCCATTTTTTAGAAGATGTATTTAAGGCTTTATACAACCCAAAAGTGGTAGTTGATGCAGAATTACAAACACTTTTATTACAAGCTTATGAGTGTTTGAGTATAGCATTAAATACTGAGCTAATAGGGAGTACTGTTAATGATGAAGAACTGCTTCATCGAGCAACTTCAGTGTTCGCGCAGTTGCAAGAAAAGCTGGGTGATGCATTTGGTGCTGAATCTCATATCCCTACTTCTGAAGAATTGGGATTTGATATTGTACAATCTGTTTTTGAAGTAGGAGTAGAACAACGTCTAAACAGTATTGCTGGCTTTGTTAACAATCCACCAAATAATGACGAATTTATCGAGTTTTTACACTCTCAAGCTGAAGTATTTCTGGGCTTAGCAGAATCTCTAAATTTACCTGGATTGGGAGAAATTTCTCAAACAATTCTCTCAGCGCTGCAAGCAAATCCTACTCAGGTACAGCAAATTGCAGAAATTGCCCTTGCAGATTTACAACAAGCAAAAAAATTAGTATTAGCAGGCGATCGCACATCTGGTGGAGAACCTTCATCAGGTTTACAAAAACTCACAATAATGGCAAATGATGAGTTATCTGAAAAATTACAAAATGATTCATCTGCTAGTAAAGTTTTTATCCATGAAGAAGAATTTTATCAGTTTCTCACTACATCTGATAACAATAAAAACGAATCGGTAAAGCCAACAACTGCCAAGTTTTATTTAAAAGTAATTCGCTACATTTATGGCTGGTTTAATCACCAGATGCAAATACCAGAAGCAGAACTCAGTTTGACTTTACTAGTTCCCAAGTTAGAAAGAAAAAATCTGCTTAATTATATCGAAAACTGGCTAAAAGACTTTCTTGATTTTGTTCAGGATGAAGAAGATAGTCAAAGTCTTTGTATTTATCGACGTGGTATCATCTTAATTATCCTATTTGCAGTTGCAAAGTTTCAATATTCTCTGAAAGCATCTGATAGCCACCTTTCAGGAATTAAATTATTACAAAACCAAATTCACAAATTAGCAAAAGAATATAAAAATTACCCCCCTGTTACTAGCGAAGAGAAAAATTGGCTTGATAGCCCCAATTTACAAAAACTGTTAGTGATTAAAGAGATTGTATCTTCTCAATCAACTGATAACTTGCTAGAAGAAATATGGGGAGCAGAAGCTAGGCAAGACCTTGCTGTTGAAGTTGTGACAACCCAGACTGATGACTCTTCAGGAAAGCTTGATTCATTAAGTGTCAGCAAACAGGTAGTTGTAAATGTTTCGGAAGCAGCTATTGAAGTCATGCCTGAGATAGCTATACAAATCAACAAAGAAATAGAAGACAAATCACAGTATGTTAAAACTAAAAACTTTCGCCAACCTTCATTTATTCGGGTAGATACAGAGAGACTGCAACACCTCAATTATCTAGCAGGAGAATTGCTGATTTACCAAAAACGCCATAGTTTGCAAGATGAACAAGTCAAAGAAATAATTGAGCAGCTAGTACAGCAATTAACTAGACACCAAACAACTTTAAATGAGTTACGCGATCTACCTTTACAAATACAAAATATTGCATCAGAACAAACGCAAAGTTTTGCAGTGGATTTTGACTCTCTAGAAATGGATGTATATACAGAATTTCACATGACATTGCATGAAGCAATAGAAGAGACACTGCAACTACAAGAAACCACAGAGTCACTTGATTTACTTTTGACACAAGCCACTCAAATTAGTGATAAACAAGAGAATTTAACTCTTAATATTATAGATAGCCTAGTCGAAGCACGAATGTCGCCTTTGGGCAATATTCTGAATCGTTTCCCCCACATGGTAAATAAGTTGGGGAATGTGCATGCCAAACTTGTAGAATTGAAACTTACTGGTAGTGAAGTACTAGTAGATAAAGCGATCGCAGAAAAGCTCTACGATCCTTTGTTACACTTAGTGCGTAATGCTTTTGACCACGGTATTGAAGCTCCGCAAGTTCGCCGAGAGCTTGGTAAACCAGAAGAAGGTTTAATCGAAATCTGCGCTTATCATCAGGGTAGCCAAACTATTATCGAAGTTCGAGATGATGGTCAGGGATTGAATTTAGACAGAATTCGCAGAAAAGCTGCTGAACTTTATCCCATACAAACTGAAGAAAAAACTAGAAACTATGCTTCTAGTCTGGCTGAACCTGAACTTTTAGATTTGATATTTTCGCCTGGATTTTCTACTGCAAATAAAGTAAGTGAAATTTCTGGGCGCGGTATGGGTTTAGATATTGTGCGTACTCAGATGCACGCGCTCAACGGCTCAATTTCAGTTCAATCCTTACCCAACCAAGGAACAATATTCATCCTCAAAATCCCTTTTTCTATGACTACAGAAAAGTTAATGCTAGTTCAAGCCAAAGGTGTTGTTTATGGTCTGATGTTGGACAGTATCGAAAAAATATTGATTCCCTCTGAACAACAGATTAAAGAAATTGAAGGGAAAAAAGTCTTACATTTGAATATAGACAATGATGAAACTACTATGGTCAGCCTTCGCCAACTTTCAAAGTTGATTAATTATAATGGTTCATTCATTAATAATGAGACTCCATACAATACTTCAAATACTAATAACCAAAGTGTAGCAAAGAATCCGGTGCTTTTACTACAGCGAAATCAGGGAAAGGTTGCTTTAGAAGTCGACCAAATAATCGGCGAACAAGAATTGGTAATCAGACCTTTAGGAAACGCGATCGCACCGCCAAAATACATTTATGGTTGTAGTAGTTTAGCTAATGGTAATCTCATCTTAGTAATTGATGCTTTGTTGCTGGTAAAATCTAGCGAAATCCAACAAACAACACTTGATATCAGGGCGCTACCAGTAGCTTATTCATCAAATAAAAAAGCCTTGCCGATCTCAGGGCATACTTTTTCATCTACACCATTACTTGCGGCATCGACTTCCACAACAACTATCGAAACCCAACCCAGTTATTCTCAAGAGCCAGATTATAAATCACCAAAAGTTGTTTTAGTAGTAGATGATGCAATTAGTCTCCGCCAAACTCTCTCTCTGACTCTCCAAAAATCTGGCTATCAAGTAATACAAGCTCAAAATGGTGTAGAAGCTCTAGAAAAATTGCAGTTACATCCTGAAATTAAAGTTGTCGTCTCTGATTTAGAGATGCCACGGATGAATGGTTTTGAGTTGTTGAGCAATTTCCGCCAATACACAAATTTAGCAAAAATTCCTGTTGTGATTCTTACTTCTCGCAGCGCTGAAAAACATCGCCAGCTTGCTAAAGAGTTGGGGGCAAAAGCTTACTTAACCAAACCTTTTTTAGAGCATGAGTTTATCTCTAAAATTAAAGAATTAATGAACAATAATACAGATAATTTAGATCATTTAATCATAATTAAAAATAATTAACAATTTGTAATTACGAATTACGAATTACGAATTATCAGGTAGGTTATTTGGATCTACTCCTAAAGAGCGTAAATACTCGGCTAATTGTTCAGCCCGTGATCGCTCTTGTTGTGCCTGTTCTGCATCTGTCAAATAGCGCTTTCCTTGCTCGTCATACCAACATAAAAACTCCTGTTGTATCCCGCCAATTACAGCTTGGTGTCGTCCTATACCTAAACCCACCTCTGGCATCAAATAAGGTTCACCTATTTGTAGTTGGTAGTTTCCATCGAGCAACTTATACACTTCAAAGGGTTGATGTTGGTCGCGTCGCCAAAACTCAGGGTTATAAATTACGTAGTACAATACACCGAGTTTTCTATATATATCTAGCTTTTCGTCGTATTCACCTCCTGGAGCATGGGATACCATTTCTAATATGAATATTGGAACTATCCCATTTTCTTCCCAAACCGCGTAACTTTTGCGTGATTTACCACCCTTTTTCCGTTCTACTTTCAGACTTAAAAAAGCATCTGGGACTACAGGTACTCTGGGATTTACTCCTGTGGTGTGATACACTCCCATATCTACTCCAAAGTACCAATCCATGCGATTTGCCCAAATGGAGTTAAGTAAGAAAAGTAAAATATTGGGCAAAAAATTTTGATCTTCGTTATCCACCGGCGTATCGTCTGAACAGGGAAGTTCATCGGTAGTTGGTAACGCATTTTTGAGATCGGGTGAGAGCATAACCGTTGTCTCGCTGGCGTTTGATGCCTTTATTATAAATGAGCGACCAAAATTTTAACGTTTGGGTGTAGCTTCCCCAAACTTAATTAAAAATGCGATCGCAATACTAACTAGCAAAATTAACGTCATACTCAAGGCTGAACCAAATCCCCAATTTTGCGTTGCTCCAAGAAACTGATTGTAAACTAACCGCGCCGCCGTCATACTAGAAGCACCACCGAGTAATTCTGGATCGACAAAATCCCCCAAGCCTGTGATGAATACAAGCATGGAAGCAGCCGCAATTCCCGGAAAAATTTGCGGTACAGTTACTTGAAAAAAAGTTTCTACTGGATTTGCACCTAAATCAGCTGCGGCTTCTAGCAATCGTTTATCTAGCTTTTCAAGAGAAGCATATAAAATCAAAACCATGTAGGGTAATAAGCTGTAACTCATGCCAATTAATACAGCTTGACTATTATTAAGTAATTCCCAAGTAGGCAAGCCTAAATTACTGAGTAAACTGTTCAATAAACCAGTAGGCCGAAGAATTGTAATCCAAGCGTAAGAACGGAGTAATGAAGAAGTCCATAAAGGTAGAACAAAGGCTAATAGCAGCAAATTTCGCCAACGCTGCGGCGCTATTTGAGCAATCCAATAGGCGACGGGAAAGCCCAAAATTAAACAAATTATCGTAGTGCCAAAGGCAAAAAATAGCGATCGGCCAATTACTTGCACATAAAGGGAGTCAAATATTCGGATGTAGTTTTTGAATCCGTTGGGATTGACCAAATCTCCTGGTCGGATGTCTGCAACTAAACTTAACTCGAAAATTATCAAAGTTGGCAGCACCAACAAAAGTAATAACCAAATCCCAGATGGTGCAAGCAATACTAAGGGTTGCAGCCAATTTCTGACGGGGTGCTGCAATTCTTCTATTTTAGAAATCTCATTTTTTTCCAAATTAATCACTCCTAACTCCTAACTCTTTTAGCTGCTAGTTAATTGAGTCCAATAACGATCGTAAACCTCTTCAAATTCTCCTACAGGTGTAACACGTTCACAATTTTTTAACAGTGACTCTGGCGGAAACAAATTAGTGTTGTTTTGGATTGTTTTTGGTAATTGCTCAAATCCAGCGCTATTCGGCGTAGAAATATTCAAGCGTTGAGTGATTTGGGCTGCTATTTCTGGTTGCAAAATCATGTTAATCCAAGCATAAGCTCCAGCTTGGTTGGGGGCTGTTTTGGGAATTACAATAGTATCTGTCCATAATGAAGAACCACTGCGAGGAATTACATATTTGAGTTTAGGATTCTCTTGGGAGATTTTCACTGCATCTGCTGAATAACACATTGCTAGCAGTAAATCTCCTGCCAGAATTTGATTTTGCCAAGCGTCGGTGTCAAAACGCGCGATCGCAGGTTTTAGCATCTTCAATTTTTCATAAGCTTGTTTGATTTCTTGTTCATTTTTTGAGTTATAAGAATAACCGAGCATTCGTAAGGTTGCACCCATGACTTCTCGAACATCATTGAGCAAGGTCATTCGCTGATTAAGTTGCTCTTGATTTTGCCAAAGGTAATCCCAGTCTTGTGGTGCATCTTTGATTTTTTCGGAATTGTAAAGGAAACCTGTTGTCCCCCAGTTAAAAGGGATACTGTAGCGGTTATTGGAGTCATAACTAGGATTTTGAAACCGGGTAAATAAATTCTCTAGACCGATTAAGCGATCGTGATTTATTTCTGTTAATAAACCTTTATCTACCATCTTCTGCACCATATAATCAGATGGGTTGATAATGCTGTAAGTGCCCCCGCCTCCAGCTTGCAATTTAGCCAGCATGACATCATTGGAATCATAGACATCTGCCAACACTTTTATGCCAGTTTGAGCGCTAAAAGTTTTCAATAATTGGTTGTCAGTATATTGCGTCCAGGTAAAGATATAAAGTTGGTCACGCTGACCATTCGTATTAGAATTAGCACGTACTTCAGCCAGCCTCCAGCCACAACCAGCTAAAGATAAGCTAGAAAGTGCTGCCACCCCTTTTAAAAATTGGCGTCTGTTAGTCATTAAGTTAATAGTCAATCATCTTTTGTGTTGTTGCCGATTGATTTGAGATATGCCTTTAATTGGAGTGCCCATAGCTAGTTTAAAGATTAACTTAAGTGTATCTACCTGTGCAACTGTTAATAAGTTACTGCTGTCAGCTAGTGTTAGTCACGGTTTTTAATCAAGCTTGAGTTATAAAAATTAACAAAGCGAACGAGCGATCGTCAAATTATCAAGGAAACCCAGCGTGGCAGGCTGAACTGCACTTCTGTAGTAGTAAAAATCCCAGGGTTTGTCCTTACCTTATCAGTTAAAACTGTTACAGGAGTTTTAGATTCATAACTGTAAGGAGGAATCATCCAAATGTCTAATTGGCAAAACTTTCGCTTTCAATGGCAGCGAGTTCGATATTGTCTAATTTTTCTGGCCGCCCTCTGGTTGAGCTTAGGGGTTCCGGGTTGCAGTTTCGCTCCACCCAACTCTCAAATCTCTGTAGCACCCTAGCCCACCCAGAGCAAGCAAACTGCACAACGCTTTGATGGTGTAACAATTAACCTTATCACTCAGGATGAAACCGTTCGTACAGGTACTAAGAGACGGATTGCTGGGTTTGAAGCCTTGACTGGAGCGAAGGTCAACTACCATTAGTAGAATGCTTTGCTGGGCAGCTGAATCAGATTTTTATGAACATTCTGGCAAATGCTATTGATGCTTTGGAAGAGTCAAACATTGGACGTAGTTTTGAAGAGATTAAAGCTAATCCCAATTGCATTACAATTGTTACTCAAGTTAGCGATAATAAGCAACAAATAATTATTAATATTAAAAATAATGGCAAGGGGATAAATGAAGAAATAAAACAAAAGATATTTGACCATTTATTTACTACTAAAGCCGTTGGAAAAGGGACGGGGTTAGGGTTGGCGATCGCTCGTCAAATAGTTGAGGATACTCACGGCGGAAAATTGATTGTTAACTCAGTTCTAGGTGAAGGTACAGAGTTTTTTATTGAAATTCCGGCGTAAATTTTTGCTCTTTTTTATAAATAACTTTATATATTTTGGGAACACTAAATCTGGAAGTCTTAAAGATTTAGCAGTATGGTTAGCACTCTTGTCAATATTCCCGGATATAAAGTAAGCGAAGAACTCTACAATGGTTCCAGAACCATAGTTTATCGAGGGTATCGAGAGACTGACTCATTACCCGTAGTGATTAAACTGCTGAAAAATCCTTATCCGAGTTTCAGCGAACTCTTATCGTTTCGCAACCAGTACACCATAGCTAAGAATCTCAACTCACCTCTGATCGTCCAAACCTATAGCCTGGAACCCTACCAAAATGGCTATGCGTTGGTAATGGAAGACTTTGGCGGGATTTCTCTGAAGGAATGGGGAGTGAGAGGAAACCTGGAATCTTTGATGGAGTTTTTACAGATAGCGATCGCACTGTGCAACACCTTAGATATATTGTATCGCGACCGGATTATTCATAAAGATATCAAACCTGCCAATGTTTTAATTAATCCAGAAACCAAACAAGTTAAATTAATTGACTTTAGTATTGCATCCCTACTACCACGGGAAACTCAAACACTGATGAATCCTAATGTTTTGGAAGGGACACTTGGTTATATTTCTCCAGAACAAACAGGAAGAATGAACCGGGGGATTGACTACCGGACTGATTTATATTCTTTAGGTGTCACTTTTTATGAACTACTTACGGGTGAGTTACCGTTCCATTCAAACGATCCGATGGAGTTGGTACATTGTCATCTAGCAAAACTTCCACCATCCCTTTGGGAAATTAAAAGTGGAGAGATTCCGCAAGTGTTGTCAGATATTGTCATGAAATTGATGGCAAAAAATGCTGAAGACCGATATCAGAGTGCATTGGGGTTGAAATTTGATTTAGAAACTTGTTCATCTAAACTCCAAGAAACTGGTGAAATTAAGCATTTCCCAATTGCTCAACGGGATCTGTGCGATCGCTTTATTATCCCTGATAAACTTTATGGACGAGAAACAGAAGTAGAAACTCTACTGCAAGCATTTGAGCGTGTTAGTACAGGTGCTACAGAAATGATGTTGGTAGCTGGTTTTTCGGGTATTGGTAAAACCGTTGTAGTTAACGAAGTTCATAAACCAATCGTCAAAAAGCGCGGTTATTTTATCAAAGGGAAATATGACCAATTTCAACGAAATATTCCCTTTTCTGCTTTTGTCCAAGCTTTCCGCAATTTAATGGGGCAATTATTAACAGAAAGCGATACTCAAATCCAGCAATTTAAAACCAAGATTTTAGCGGCTGTAGGTGATAATGGACAGGTAATTATTGAAGTCATTCCCGAATTAGAAAGAATTATTGGTCAACAACCACCTGCTACAGAATTATCAGGAACTGCCGCCCAAAATCGGTTTAATTTATTATTTCAGAAATTTACCCAAGTTTTTACCAGTGAAAAACATCCATTAGTGATGTTTTTAGATGATTTACAATGGGCAGATTCAGCATCGTTGATGTTAATACGGTTATTAATGGCTGATACAAAACATCTTTTCTTAATTGGTGCTTATCGTGATAACGAAGTCAATTCAGGACATCCATTAATATTGACTTTGAATGATATCCAAAAAACAGCAGCTACAATTAATACGATTACTTTAGTGCCTCTAAGTCAATCGCAAGTGAATCAATTAGTTGCTGATACACTTAAATGTACAAAAGATTTGGCATTACCTGTTTCTCAATTGGTATTTCAGAAAACTCAGGGTAATCCGTTTTTTGCCATACAGTTTTTCAAGGCATTACACCAAGATGGATTAATTGAATTCACCCCCCCAACCCCCTCTTATCAAGGAGGGGCTACGGGTGGGTGGCAATGTGATATCACCCAAATAAATCAGCAAGCGGTTACAGATGATGTTGTTAAGTTCATGGTATTTCAATTACGAAGATTGCCTCAATCAACTCAAAATGTATTACAGTTAGCCGCTTGCATTGGCAATCAATTTGATTTAGCAACTTTGGCGATTGTTTGGGAGTCATCAGAAATTGAAACAGCTGCTAGTTTATGGAAAGCTTTACAAGAAGGGTTAATTTTACCAATTAGTGATGTTTATAAATTTTATCAAGATTCGTCATTGGTCACTTGTACTGAGCGACTTGTGCCGAGCGAAGTCGAGGTAAGTCGAAGTATTGGTCATTTGTCATTAGAAAAGAGCGAACGAATGACAAAGGACAGAGGACAAAGGACAGCTTATTATAGATTTTTACATGACAGAGTACAACAAGCTGCCTATTCTCTAATTCCTGATAACCAGAAACAAGCAACTCATCTCAAAATTGGTCAATTACTTCTACAAAATTCTTCTCAAATAGAACAAGAAGAAAAACTGTTTGATATTGTTGGACATTTGAATTTAGGGCAAGAGTTGATCGCCCAAACAAACGAGCGAGAAGCCTTGGCTCGACTTAACTTGGCAGCAGGAGCTAAAGCCAAAAATTCCACCGCATACACTGCGGCCAGAGTCTATTTACAGACAGGGATTGAGCTACTCACAGTGAATTGCTGGCAAGATCAATATGAATTGGCCCTGAGTCTCTATGTTGCCGCCGCCGAAGCCGCCTACTTAAATGCTGACTTTGATGGCATGGAACAGATAGCAGTACAGGTGTTGCAATCAGCGCAGACGATTTTAGACAAAGTTAAAATTTACGAAATTCAAATTGCTGCCCAGACAGCCCAAAGCAGACTATTAGAAGCGATCGCAGTTGGCACAGATGCTTTAAAACAATTGGAGGTTGAACTACCCATTGAGCCAAACAATGCTGAGATTGGTAAAGCCATACAAGCCCTTGCTAGTCAACTCGCAGGCAAACGAATTGAGGAACTAGCTGACTTACCAGCAATGACCGATCCCCAAGCACAGGCAGCCATGCAACTGTTAGGAATGTTGTTTGCACCTGTTTTCCAAGGAATGCCGGGTTTATTGCCTCTTATTAGCTGCACAATGGTGACTCTATCGCTTCAGTTTGGGAATACGCCCGCCTCCACTGTAGGGTATGCGCTGCACGGAATGGTGCTGTGTGCCTTTTTCGGAGAGGTTCAAGGGGGCTACGGCTTTGGGCAATTGGCATTGAATTTGCTGGATCGGTTCAATGTGCGGGAATTTCAATCCACGATTTCTATGTTGTTTGGTGGCTTTATTCAACATCACCAAGAAGCTCTCTCGGCAACGATACCGTTGCTGAAAGCTGGTTTTACCTCTGGTATGGAAACTGGCGATTTTTTACATGCTGGCTATAACGTATGTTGTTACAGCTATGCGGTCTTTTGGAGTGGCTCTGAACTTAGCAATTTAGAATTAGATATAGCAAGTTACAACGCCGCTTTAACTCAAGCGAAGCAACATTCTGCCCAGACTTATGTAAGTATTATGCGGCAGGCGGCACAGAACTTTAGGGAAACCCAAATTCAGCCCGATTGTTTGAGCGGCAGTATCTACAATGAAACGGTGATGATTGCCAAACATCGCCAGGCTAACGAACTCACGGTGATGGCTGAGTTGTATATCTACAAATTGTTGCTTGCCTATTGTTTTGGTGATTACAAAGCTGCGATCGCTTACATTGACGAAGGGGAAAAGTATTTACTCGCAGTATCAGGATTGATTTTTGTTCCAATTTTCCATTTCTACGCAGCCTTGACATACTTAGCCCTATTTTCCACCCAGCCAGAAATTGAACTTTCTGTAATTCTTGCCCAGGTAGAAATCCATCAAACCACTCTGCACCGTTGTGCGGAAAATGCTCCTACAAATCATCTGCATAAATGGCATTTAGTTGAGGCTGAAAAACAACGAGTGTTGGGCACTAAAGCAGAAGCACTGGAAAATTACGATCGCGCCATAACTCTAGCTAAAGCCAACGGTTACATCCAAGAAGAAGCACTTAGCAATGAACTACTAGCCAAATTTTATTTCGATTGGGGAAAAGAAAGAGTTGCTCAAGCATATATGCAAGAAGCATACTACTGTTACGCTCGTTGGGGTGCAAGAGCCAAAATAGAAGACCTAGAAAAGCGCTATCCCCAACTAATCCAATCAATTCTGCAACAGCAACGAATCAACTTCAATACCTTAGAAACTATTAGCTTTCGTGGCACTTCCTCATCTACTCGCACTTCTACCACTGGCAGCACTAGTATTTCCCAGACATTAGATTTTACCTCTGTCCTCAAAGCCGCTCAAGCTATCTCCAGTTCTCTGGAATTAGATCAACTCATTGCCAGCTTGACCCACATTATCCTAGAAAACTCTGGCGCCAAGAAAGCTGTACTCATTCTTCCCCAAGATGAGGATACTACCGTCCGGGGGGAACCCTTGTTGAAGAAAGTGTCTGATGATAATTGGGAAGTTAGGGCAATTACCTTTATCAATCATGACCAAATACAAACCATTCTTGAGCCACAATCACTCGCTAATTGTCAAGATATTCCTGCAAAAATTATCAATTACGTCAAAAATACTCAACAAACAGTTGTTATAGACAATTGCAAAACAGACATTATTGGGTTGATTGGGGAATATATGCGCCGAACACAACCCCAAAGTGTATTATGTACCCCGATTATTAATCAAGGGCGTTTAGTAGGGATTCTTTACCTAGAAAATCTACTGACTCAAGGGGTATTTACTAGCGATCGCCTTTCTGTTATAAATTTCCTCTGCACTCAAGCCGCAATTTCTTTGGAAAATGCCCAGTTATATAATCATCTCCAAGAGCGAGAAAAGTTCCTCAGTAGTATTTACGAAGGTGTTGGCTGTTTGATCTGTGTGATTGATGTTCGGGATAATGGTAAGTTTGAGTACACAGGATGGAGTAAATCGTGCGAATTAACAGTTGGTATACCTGCTTCCCAAGTTCTGGGTAAAACTCCGCAAGATTTACATGGTGATGAAGGTGCAGTGGTATCTCAAAATTATCTGCGTTGTTTCCAAAGCGGAATACCCATCACCTATGAAGAATGTCTAACATTTAAAGAGCAGAAAACTTGGTGGTTAACCACGCTTAGTCCATTAAAAGATCAAGCGGGCAAAGTTTATCGCATAGTTGCAACAACTATTAATATTAGCGAGCGCAAACAAGCTGAATCAGCAGTTACAGAAAAATCTCAAGCACTCGAAACAGCCTTAGAAGATTTACAGCAAGCTCAATTACAAATTGTTCAAAGTGAGAAAATGTCAGCACTGGGTAATTTAGTTGCTGGCGTAGCCCATGAAATGAATAATCCTTTGGGCTTTATTTCTGCAAGTCTCAAACAAGTTAAACCCACTATTGCTGATGTTGTGCAACACTTAAAACTTTATCAAGAAAGTTTACCTAATCCAGGTGCTGAAATTATTGACCATGCAGAAGAAATTGACTTAGATTATAGTTTAGAAGATTTACCCAAGGCAATAGATTCAATGGTGATGGCGTGCGATCGCCTCCAAAATATCAGCACTAGTTTGAGAACTTTCTCCCGCGCTGATAAAGATTACAAAGTGCCATTTAAAATTCATGAAGGGATTGAAAGTACAATTTTAATTCTCAAACATCGCCTCAAAGCTAATGAGCAACGTCCAGCAATCGAAGTAATAACCGATTATGGAAATTTGCCTCAAGTTGAATGTTTTCCTGGACAATTAAACCAGGTATTTATGAATATCCTAGCTAATGCCATTGATGCTTTGGATGAGTCTAATACTGGGCGGATTTTTGCAGATATCCAAGATAATCCTAACAAGATTAAAATCCAAACCTCCTTGCAAGGTGAGCGGGTTAAAATAACGATTGCTGATAATGCTAATGGCATGAATGAAGCAGTCAAGCAAAAGATATTTGACCATTTGTTTACGACGAAATCTGTAGGAAAAGGAACGGGTTTAGGATTAGCGATCGCCCGTCAAATTGTTGTGGAAAAACACGGGGGTTCAATACAATGTAACTCTTACCCAGGAAAAGGTACAGAGTTTGTAATTGCAATTCCAGCGAGGCAATAAACAGTGCTGAGTAGACCAACTTTAGCTAAGAAGATTCTGTCACCCCAGTTGCTCATGGGCACGTAGAGTTCACGCAATAAAGGCATCTTGGCGGTTTGATAAATTCAGCTTTTGAGCAATTTTTGCATAAGTCCTGAGTCAGGCAGGACTGGCTCAACCCTAGCAAACAGCACTAAATAAAGTAAATCGGAGTTGAACATGTCTACTAACAACAACAATGAAGAGATATCGCTTTTACGTCAGCAAAATACCCAATTGCTGCAACAGCTAGAAGCACTGCAAGACCTTTATTCAACTACGCTGTTAGTCGAACAACATCAAATTTGGGAATTAGTTACTGATGAAGTCCCACAGGATTTACAACCGATAGAATTACAGTTGAAATTGGCAAATAATTCTGCCTTTGTAGAATCAGCAAAGAAAATTCGCAAACAGCATCACCAAGCGGCGGCAACTGCTTTGGCTGAGAGTGAAGCTAAGTATCGCCAACTCGTGGAAAATATCAGCGACCTGATTTTTTCCATGTCAGTACAAGGTCTTTTTACTTATGTCTCACCACAATATAAAAATGTTTTAGGATGGGAACCTTCAGACCTACTTGGTCAAACCTTTGCCCCCCTGCTTCATCCTGATGATTTCCCCCTAGCCCAGAGAAAAATCCAAGAAATGGTGGAAACCAAGGGGCAGCGGATCGCAATAGAATTTCGCCACCTAAAAAAGGATGGAGATTGGTGCTGGATGAGGTCAGTGGCTTCGCCAATTTTCGACTCAGACGGTGAAATTATTGGTCTTCATGGCGCTATTAGCGATATCAGCAGTCGCAAACAAGCCGAAGAATTAATCAAAGCCTCGCAAGCAGAATTACTTGCGTTGTTCAACGCTATGCAGGATGTAATTCTTGTCTTAGATGCCGAAGGAAGATACCTCAAAATCGCTCCTAGTGGTGCGCCCTTACTCTACCAACCTCCTGCGGAACTGCTGGGCAGAAAAATACATGAGGTTTTATCCTCTGCTTGTGCCGACTATTTTCTCAACTCTATTCAACAAGCACTCTTAACTCAAAAAACTGTGAAGGTAGAATATAGCTTGCCTATAGGCGAGCAAGAGGTTTGGTTTGAGGCGAATATTGCCAGCATGGACGAAAACACCGTTGTTTGTGTCGCCAGGGATATTAGTGAACGTAAACAGATGGAAGACCAATTGCGACAACAAACAGAAAATTTAGCACAAACTCTTCAAGAACTCAGACAAACTCAAGCACAAATGATTCAAGCAGAAAAAATGTCTAGTTTGGGTCAACTTGTGGCTGGAGTTGCCCACGAAATCAACAACCCCGTTAATTTTATTCACGGTAATCTCAGCTATCTTGAGGAATATACTCAAGACCTGTTACGAATAATTCACCATCAGCAGCAATCTGGTAATAAGTTGGAATTTCAGGCTTTGTGTGAAGAAATTGACCTAGAGTACATCCAAAAAGATGTACCAAGAATATTGAGTTCGATGAAAGTTGGTACTCAGCGCATCCGTCAGATTGTGCTGTCGCTACGAACCTTCTCACGCATAGATGAAGCCGAGTTTAAAGCAGTGGATATTCACGAAAGCATCGACAGTACCCTAATGGTATTGCAACATCGCTTCCAAGAAACAACAAAACTTCCAGCCATTCAAGTCATCAAAGACTACGGCATATTACCTTTAGTGGAATGCTATGGCGGAGAACTCAAT
Source organism: Nostoc sp. DedQUE12b (assembly GCF_034530835.1). Lineage (NCBI taxonomy): Bacteria > Bacillati > Cyanobacteriota > Cyanophyceae > Nostocales > Nostocaceae > Nostoc > Nostoc sp. DedQUE12b. Next base: position 37,230 of record NZ_JAVRCI010000015.1, read on the forward strand.
CAGGTGTTTATGAATATATTGGCAAATGCCATTGATGCTTTAGAAGAATGGACAATTGAGAATGCGCAATTAAGAATAGACAATTTAACATCTGGGTTGTTAACTCCCACGATTGTCATTCGTACCTCAGTCATAGATTCCGGTTGGGTAAAAATTACGCTCGCTGATAATGGAATAGGTATGTCAGAACAGATTCAAAAACAAGTTTTTAATCCATTTTTCACCAACAAGCCTGTAGGGAAGGGAACAGGTATGGGAATGTTTATCAGTTATCAAATTATCACAGAAACACATCGTGGCAAACTGGAATGTCATTCATCACCAGCAGTAGGAACAGAGTTTATAATTACAATTCCAATTCAGCATTGACCAACAAGGCAAAAGAAAGAAAATAAAGAATGGTTCTTAACCTTTAAATTTATTTATCGGGATTATCTTTTTACTTTTTAACCATGAATTTGTACTGGTTTATCACTGTTTTCTATGACCATTGACTTTTGACTTTTGACTTAACCAAAGGGGTTGACTATTGATTAATAGCTAAACAATCAGTTTCTGCCCACCAGGCGTAAATAAGTGTGTCGCGGTCTGGTAAAGTGCCCAAAGTATTAGGTTGCAACACATTAATGCTAATGCCATTTGTTAATTCCATAACATAATTAACGTGTGTGCCCAAATACATAACGTTGACAAGCCGTCCTTCAAAGCAGTTAACTGGCAAATTAGGTGGATACAGCGAAAGCTGTATTTTTTCTGGACGCACACTTACTACTACAGCTTGTGATAATTGAGTTGGTGTATCTTCAGCGCGGCTAATAACAATTGATAGTCCCATTTTTGTGGAAATTTTAATATTAGAGGAGTCTACCGCGACGATTTCACCACTGAATAAATTAGTATCACCAATAAAATCAGCAACAAAGGATGTACAGGGACATTCGTAAATTTGGCTGGGAGTGCCAACTTGTTCAATTTTGCCTTGATTCATCACAGCAATGCGATCGCTCAAAGACAATGCTTCTTCTTGGTCGTGTGTCACCATCACAAAGGTTAGCCCTAAGTCTTTGTGTAAATTTGATAACTCAACCTGCATTTCTTTACGTAGTTTTAAATCTAACGCCCCTAAAGGTTCATCCAGTAGTACCACGGTGGGACGGTTGACTAAAGCCCTTGCTAAAGCTACTCGCTGCTGTTGACCACCAGAAAGTTGATTGGGAAAGCGCGATCGCAAACTTTCCATTTTCACTAGTTTTAAAGCTTCTTGGACTCTAGCTTCAATTTTAGATTTGGGTATTTTTTTTAACCGCAGCCCAAAGGCGATGTTATTCCAGACATTCAGGTGGTTAAATAGAGCGTAACTTTGAAATACAGTATTGACGGGTCGGCGGTAAGGGGGCACATTAGTCATGGACTGACCCTGAATTAACACCTTACCAGCGTCAGCAATTTCAAACCCAGCAATTAAGCGCAGTGTCGTTGTTTTACCACAACCGGAGGGGCCTAAAATACTAAAAAATTCTCCTTGTCTGACATCCAAATCAATTCCATTTACTGCTGGTTCTTGGTTAAAAAACTTGAAGACGTTACGCAGTTCAACATCAAGTGGCTGAAAACTTGTTATCCCCCTCTGATTGTGCATGACAGTTTGAGCCATAATCCTCAGTAGAATGCCGTGATATTACGTTATTTTGTCAATTGCTTTAGTCTTTTGGGCAGACTATATTTGACACTTTGGTTTATTGTATCCGCCAAAAACAATTGTTCAAGAATATACTCGCCCGATTCTTTCATGCTCAGTAATGACAATGATATTATGGTACTTTTATATACTACTTTCTGATTAAATATTCTGTAATGAAGTTAAAATACCTTAAAATTGCATATTAGCAATTGCTAAAAGGCTGTCCGGAATTGCGTTTAGTCATGCAGCCGAAAAAGCTTTGGGAAATCACCGAGGTGCGATCGCAGCACTCGATCCGAATAATGGTACAGAATTAATTGTTTAAAAATAATCTTAATCTTGAAATCCTCTTTGGCTTATGAGTTTATTGAATCCATCTCCACTTGGCGGACAAAAAAATACACGTACAGTTGGAAGGAGTTTCCAGCCGATATTTTTAATTATATTTACTCTACTGATGATGACTGGTATCAGTGTTCGTTTGGCATATTTACAAATTACTGAAGGAGCAAGCCACCGAAAACGAGCCGAGTCAAATCGAATTCGGATGATCCCCAAACAACCAGAACGAGGCAATATCTTTGACCGCAATGGCAAACTTTTAGCCAGTACTCGCTATCCTCGCTCTGTGTATTTATGGCCGATGGCACATACCAAGCCAGCATGGCCAGTTGTAGGGGCACGTCTATCTCAAATTCTCGAAGTTACCCAAGAAGAGATGGAAAAGAAATTAGAAGAGGCAGGTGCTAACTCTTCTTCACTGATTCGGGTCGCTCGTGACTTGAACGAGGCGCAAATCACAGCATTGAAGGAGTATCAAGCCGAACTTCAAGACGTGGAAATCTCTACAGAGGCGGTTCGCTATTATCCTCACGGCAAGGAACTAGCTCATGTATTAGGTTATACGCGAGAACTGACCGCCGAACAGTTAAAAGAAAAGAAGCAAGAAGGTTACAGATTGGGTGATGTGATTGGTCAAATGGGAGTTGAAAAAGCTTATGAGAAAAGTCTGCGGGGTGAATGGGGTGGTCAGCAAGTAGAAGTTGATGGTGCAGGTCGCCCGCTCCGGGTTTTGGGTGAGAAACAGGCACAAGCGGGTAACGATTTGCACTTGACCATAGATTTAAATATGCAAAAGACAGCAGAAAAAGCTTTAGGCGATCGCGATGGTGCGATCGTGGCTCTTGACCCCAAGAACGGTGCTGTTTTAGCAATGGTATCTCATCCCACCTTTGACCCAAATATTTTCTCTAAACAAAAACTTACCCAAAAAGATTGGGAATTTGTCCAAGGTGCAGATCATCCCTTGGTAAATCGCGCTCTCAGTGCCTTTCCACCCGCTAGCACCTTCAAAATTGTTACCACCACAGCCGGTCTAGAATCAGGTAAATTTTCTCCTAGCACAGTCCTGCAAACTTATGGTTCCTTAAATTTTGGCGGCACCCGATTTGGTGAATGGAATCACGCCGGATTCGGGCCATTGGGTTTTGTCGGAGCATTACAGTGGAGTAGTGATACCTTCTTCTATCAAATTGGTCGCGGAGTCGGCGGCCCAACTTTAATTGAGTGGACTCGCAAGTATGGATTTGGTAAAAGAACTGGCTTTGAGTTTGGCAACGAAGAGGCAAAAGGTTTAGTACCAGATGAGGCATGGAAGCAGAAAACTTGGAAGATACCTTGGACTGTAGGTGACAGCATTAATATGTCAATTGGTCAAGGTGCTTTACAAACTACACCTTTGCAAGTCGCCATTATGTTTGCCGTGCCTGCTAATGGTGGCTATCGAGTCCAGCCACATTTGCTTAAAGATAATGAAGAAGCAAAAAGCTGGCGAGAATCTTTAAATATGAAGCCGACAACCATAAGTGTTCTCCGTCAGGGACTACGGAAAGTAGTAGCTGAAGGTACGGGTAAAGCTTTGAAGCAGCCAACAGTTCCCACAGTGGCTGGTAAGAGTGGCACTGCTGAAGCGTGGAAAGGGCGTGTTAAGCAAAATCACGCTTGGTTTGGAGCCTATGCACCTGCTGAACAGCCAGAAGTTGTGATTGTGGCATTTGCTGAACATTCTGGTGGCGGTGGTGGTAGCATTGCTGCGCCCATGATCTTACAAATTATGGAAGAATATTTTCAGCACAAGTATCCAGGTAAGTATCAGAAACCAGTGCCTAAGAGTCCAGAAAACAGCAGATGAAGCTAGACGTGGGGCAGGAGGTAGGGGGCATTGTACACTTGTAGTGAGTGTTAACGATTATGATTGACGACTATATTCGAGCCATAATGACTCAAAACCAGATTCCAGGAATTTCTATTGCAGTGATGCAGGAAGGTGAACCTGTTCTAGTTAAGGGCTATGGACTGGCGAATCTTGAACACTCTGTTCCAGCTACTGAACATACAGTTTATGAAATTGCGTCTGTCGGTAAAACTTTCACAGCTACGGCCGTAATGATGCTGGTGGAACAAGGGGTAATTTCGTTAGATAATGCGATCACAGACTATCTCGATGAGCTACCCATAGCTTGGCAAAATGTCACAATCGGGCATATTCTGTCTCATCAGTCTGGAATTCCTAGCTATACCGATGCCCCAAACTACTGGGAAATTACCCATCTTAATTTATCGAAATCTGAAATTTTGGCTTTAGTTACTCACTTACCGCTCAAATTTCAACCGGGTGAGTTTAGCGCCTATGACAACACAGGTTACTATCTACTAGGTTTGCTTTTAGAAAAGGTAACTGGACAATCTTATGGAGATTTGTTGCAAGAGGGCATTTTTGCTCCTTTGGGAATGAATGCAACCTTGATGAATGATCCCAAAGAAATAGTGCCACACCGGGCTGCTGGCTATCGATTGCCAAACAGCAAACTCGTTAACAAACCTTACTACAGTCCTTCTGTTACCTATTCTGCCGGAGGTCAACTTTCCAGTGTAGAAGATATGGTGAAGTGGGAACAGGCGCTTTGTGGTGCAACTCTACTAAAGCAATCAACCCTTGATTTGATGTGGACTCCTCATTTTCCCAATCAGGGCGATGATTGGGAAAAATTAAGATATGTTGCAGGTTTAGGTTGGTGGGTATTTAATTATGGCGATCGCCGAATCGTTGGTCATAATGGTTCGATACTAGGATTCGCAAGTAACATTACCCGCTTTATTGATGACAAAATTACCGTGATTTTACTTTGCAATCTAGATAAAATTTCCCGACCAGATGCGATCGCTAAGAAAATTGCTGAATACTACTTTCCAGCCCTTACAGAACTAGTGCTTCAGCCTCCATTAGCAAAGAGAGAGCAAGAGGGATAAAATCAATTGCTCCTGACTCCTGTTTGCTGTCTTTTATGGTGATATCTTAGCGGGTTTTAAATTTCTAGCTTTGTAAAACATTTCCAAGCTATCGCGATCGCCTACAAAACGCCAGTGCCACGGCTCATAACTCACACCTTGAGCATTATCTTTAGGAAATGACATTTCAAAGCCAAAACGCGCTGCATTAGCTTGCAGCCACCGATAAGCTTTGGTATTGTCAAAGTTTGTTTGGAGATTAGTTGCTGGTACTGCTCCGTCTCCAACATCCACAGCATAACCTGTGTGATGTTCGCTATGACCAGGAGGAGCGCTGAGGGCAGCTCGTTCTGCTGGCGTTTGATTTCGCTGGGCACCGACAGCAAAAAACAACGGCTCCTGGTCTTTGACTGAGCGAAAGGCAGAAATTGGTACTAAAATTACACCTGAACTCCGGGCTGCTGCTACCATCTCCTCAAACTTTTGGGCAGCAGCTTTTCGCATTCTAATGCCCCTATTTGCGGAGATGGTTACTAGTTCTGACTCAAGGGCTTCTGGGTATGGAAAATGCCCTAATACAGTATCGCTGGAATTATTAGATGCTGTTGGAGTTGCAGGAGCAGAAGTAGCTGGTAAAGGTTGAGAATCGGCGGTTTTTTTGGGTGCTGTGACGAAAAACAAAAAACTGCTAATTAAAGCTAGCAAGATAAATCCCGCTACTCCCCCAATCAGCACAATTCGGGGTTGCAACCAAAACTTAGGTGTTGCATCAGGGGTATCGCGTACAGCCACTGGGATATCATCACCAAGGTCATTCGATGAGTTTTGCGGTTTTCCAGAAAACCCTGCCTTATTCAACGGTAAACTCCTGTTTTTGTGGAATGGCCATAACAGATTTTGCACTGGACAAAAGTAAACGTAACAGGTAGCATTTTACATCTGTGGTTCTTGGGCACAATCTTGACAAACCTTTTAGAACTATACGTCAAGCTGGGAGGATTAGTCCTGGTAGGTTTTATCCTGGGACGCAAACTACCTGTAACAGTTCCTACACGTTTGGGACTGTTTCTCTTTTGGGTGGGAGTACCCATAAGCATAGTATCGTTTTTGCGTCAATCTAGTTTATCAGGGCAAATTTGGATTGCACCTGCGATTGCTTACCTAGCCATTTTACTAGGAGCATTTTTAGCTTGGTTAGCCATTAAAGGACAAGCCTACTTTAGAAAGACTATTCCCCAACCACCAACTCAGGCTAGCTTGATATTAGCCGCAATGTTGGGTAATACTGGTTATCTTGGTTTTCCCATTACCTTAGCAATGGTAGGCAAGGAGTACTTTGCTTGGGCGCTATTTTACGATTTGTTAGGTTCATTCCCAGGAACTTACGGATTGGGTGTGTTGCTAGCAGCGCATTTTGGTGTTGGTGTCCAAAATCATTGGCAGACTGCTAGGGCCATCTTAATTAATCCTGCCTTATGGAGTTTCGGATTTGGCTTGCTGGTTCAAGAAGCGACAATTCCCACAGTAGTAGAATTCTGCTTGGAAAAATTTGCTTGGTGTAGTGTAGCTTTATCTCTGGTGTTAGTCGGAATGCGACTAGGGCTGCTTAAATCTTGGGGTAGCCTACCACAAGCAAGAATCAGCTTGGGAATCAAAATGTTGCTAGTTCCCTTGATATTAGGCAGCTTATTACCACTGTTTGGATTAACAGGTTCCACAGCAAAGGTAATTGTCTTACAAATGGCTATGCCTCCAGCTTTCGGCACACTGGTAATTGCTGAGACATTCAATCTTGATCGCGATCTGGCAGTTACTGCCTTAGCTGCTGGGGCTATAGTATTGCTAGTTACTCTCCCTATTTGGCTGTGGCTGTTTTGAATTTATTTATTATATTGGTTCTTTGGGTGATGGTGACTATTATTAGTGGGTATTTTGATGAACTAGAGTTTTGGGATTCTTGTTATTTTGGTAAACCTATAATTAAGAATACTCAATTAATTATTCCATCTCGTGACATTGGGCTTTACGAAGGGCATCCCTTAAACAACACAGGTCAATTCATGATTTTGCAATCAGGTAAACTCATTTTTAGTGGTATCCAGCGATCGCAGCGTATCATTGGTGAGTACTTGGGAGAGCCGAAAAGTGGTAGACGCTTCAAGCCATCATATACAATCGCTGATGGCCCATTTCCCCAAACGGATGAACCAAGAACAAAATTTTTTTTAGAGGGGATTTTGGAAGAACTCCTATCTTACGTTACTTGGGAGATCGAAAGTGTCTCATTTCATCTTGAAATATGAGGGAGTATAGGCAATATGGTTCGGTTAAGAATATTTGTAGGTTGGGTTGAATGAAATGAAACCCAACAAACCTTGCAACTGCTTATGAATCCTCATCCACGACTAAGACTAATTTCGAGGGTTTGGTTAGTCGCTATCAAATATATGTTAGCGATCGTTGGGGCAATATCTTCTGTTATTGGTTCCGGGCAATTGTCAAACTACATGGCTGAACTTGTACGAGGAAAACCTTCTGCTGATGTGGGAGTAGTCATTTACTCATACAGTGATAGAGCCTTAATTTTGTGGTTGCTGACCTCTCCAATATTGTCTTATACTTTTTTATTCATCATTCAGCAAACATTTAGTAAAAATAGTAACCTTCCTTATTGGATTGGCATTATTACAGGTATTTTATGTCTGCCCTACTACCTTATTCCCTTATTGTGGTAAAAGAATTATTATACAGAGCTAGAGTACTGGAAAAACATACATATATTAGATATTAGTTAAACTTCTACTGGATGCTGCCCATAATATGGCAAAGCCTCTGACCAATTAGGAAATTTGCCCTCTTGCCAATCAAGATTAGCTAGTTCCAAAATACTTGTCACCGTTGCTGCTAGCCCAGATTGGGCTTGAATCAATTGATAATTAGTGTTCCAATTACCTAAAGTTTCCTGCCATGCTTCTGGTGTCAATACTCTATCTGACAAACAAACTTTTAGTTTATAATTATCTGGTTCAAACTGATAAATAGCAGCGAAAATTTGACCTCGTTGTGCTGGCATTTCCACAGCAAAAGTTGTTAAATTTTGGCTTTTGCTGGCTTCTGACCAAGCTACCGCAGCCAAAGTTGAAATCGCAAATACAGGAATATCTAACTGTTGCCCTAAAGTACGAGCAGTAACAACACCAATCCGAGTTCCTGTAAAACCGCCAGGCCCTTTCGCAACTGCGATAAAGGACAAATTTTCCCAAGTTTGCGGCTTGATAAATTCAATTAAATATTGATGTACTAAGCTAGATAAATCACGCCCCAAATTCCAAATTTGAGAGCGAGTATCACCTGAAAAATTACTAATTGCTAGTCCTAATTCGGGAGTAGTGGTGTGCAACGCTAAAGCGTATTTTGTTGTGAGGTGTTTTAGTTCTGTGGTCAAAGTTAATTAAAATATTTATTTTTTAGAGATGACTTGATTTATATATTCAACCACATCATAGTCAAGTTTCCATCTCCATAAGAGGTAAGTGATTGAAAAACTTCGCTTTTGATGAAGAAATTTTCATCAACACTAATGCGTTTCCATCCCTGTGAGGGGTAAGTTATGGAAAAACTCACCCTTGTATAACCCTTACTGTGAATGGTTTTAAAGAGTAATTTTAGAAGAGGTCTAATTGATTCGTCAATCAGCTTAAATTATCGACAAAAAGATAACAATAAACCCCCTCAAACGCTTACACAGCATTTCGAGGGGGTCAACGAAAGAAATGAGGGGTATAGCGATCGCTATACCCCCGCGAAAAACTTACGTGTGCAAAGTTTAAATAAATACTTTTGCTTGCACTAGGAAACTTAGAATTGAATTGTCAAGATTCTGTTATTAATGGACTGAGGCATAATATACCTTGACGTTTCAAGTCGGCACTAATTCACCAGGACGCAACTTCGACCACTTACCTGTTTCTCGTTTAAAACTCAAACAACCAACAACATCCCATTCCATTTCAATTACATCATCTTTAGTCCGAATGTTGACATTGATAGAAGGTTCATTGGGATCAAAATCTGGTGTTTCAGTCAAGTGAGGCTGTTGGTGCTGCCCTTCTACGGCATGATAGGTAACACAGCTGTCTACATAGTGGCAATTCACGCAAATACACATAATAGAACCAACTCCAGGGGCCTTTATTGTTAATCTAACTTAAGCCCAACTGTTATTCATGAGTTGCTGGGTTGATTTTTATTACAATGCTTGAATCAATTCCTTCTACCCTCACTCCCGAAAATTGGCCTTTCAGCTTGGAATTCTTGCCACAACCCACTTACATGGTAGGTGGCGCTGTCCGAGATGCGATCCTGGGCAGAACTCGCGAATATCTAGATCTAGATTTTGTTATACCATCTAAGGCGGTGAAGGTAGCGAGAGCGATCGCTCATCATTACAAAGCTGGTTTTGTGTTACTCGATGCAAAACGACAAATTGCGCGTGTGGTTTTTCCCCACGCCACGGCTGACTTTGCCCAACAAGAAGGAGATAGCTTAGAAGTTGATTTGCACAGACGAGACTTTACAGTAAATGCGATCGCTTATAATCCCCACACGCAAGAAATTATCGATCCTCTGCAAGGTTATGTAGACTTACAACAAGGCATTTTGCGAATGGTATCACCTGCGAACCTAGAAGATGATCCTTTGCGGTTAATGCGAGCTTATCGCCAAGCCGCCCAACTAGGTTTTACTATTGAGCCAGCTACCCAAGCCGCCATTCGTTCTTTGGCATCGCATATCACCAAAGTTGCAGCCGAAAGAGTTAGGGTAGAAATTGGCTATCTACTGGCAAATTCTCAGGGTACTCCTTGGATCGCAAGTGCTTGGGAAGATGGTTTACTTGCCCCTTTGTTCAAAAATGCTACCCGTGAAAGCTTGATCAAACTAGCAGCAGTTGACACAGCAGCCGCCTTACTTACAGAAAAGTGGCAACAACTAGGGGCACAACTGCAAGAATATGTCCGCGATAGTATTAAAACTACTTGGCTAGGTATTGCCAAACTTGCTTGTCTTGTCAACCCAGATTCAGTATTAGCAGAAATAGAGCTACAGGAACTAACTTATAGTCGTGCCGAAATCCGAGGTGTAACTACTGCTCTGAAACTGTTACCGCAATTTCAAGTAGTTGATATGTCGTTGCGAGAACAATACTTTTTGTTTCATAACGCAGATATTGTGTTCCCCGCTACGGCAGTGCTAGCTGTAGCAATTAATAATTTGGTAGAGGCAATATCTGGTGACAAGCCACTAGACACAGCAGTGGAAACGAAAGCAATGAGCTACCAAATCTTAGCACCTTTGATCGACCGCTACCTCAACCCGGATGATGCGATCGCTCATCCCACTCCCCTAGTCAGCGGGAAGGAGTTGATTACAACATTAGATATTCCAGCTTCGCCAATTATCGGTCAACTGCTAACTGAAATTGGGGTAGCACAAGCTGAGGGGAAACTTTCAACTCCAACAGAGGCGATCGCTTATGCACGTCAGTTACTTGATAGTTAAATATACTTAATTAATTTATTATAATATAACAAAAGTGATGCTTACGTAATTTTGTCCCTCTTGGCTAAACTGGCTAAAACTAATAAATCTGCAATCTTAAGTACTTTAAGTATCCCCTAGTTACCATAAAATACCGATCTTTATAGCCAATCCTGGCAATTACATACATCAGTTATGCTACTATTTGCTTGATGTTATGACTGCTTTGCTATATTTTTTCCTAAAATTTAGCGCTAATGGACAACCGGATGGATTATATACTAACTTATTCATTTTTATGCCTTAGTTGGTCGTCTGAAGATACTCTCGTACATTGAATTAAACATTTACTATAAACAAAGACTTTCAGGTTTTCCTGATGGGTAGAATTTTTATGCCTAACTTTTCTTGGACAGGACGAACTGCTTATGAATGAACAGCCTTTAATTTTGGTTGTAGAAGAGAGTTTACATGATTTAGAGCTACTTAATTCTCATCTAGGAATATTAAATTTTTCATGTATTTGTACCAAACAAGGGGTGAGGGCTGTGATGTTGGCACAAACTCATCAACCAGATTTAATCCTGCTAGATATGAAGCTATCTAATTTGAGTGCGAACCAAGTCATTGACGATCTTAAGCATGACTCAAAAACTGCTACCATTCCAATCATTGCAGTCACACCTCTAAGAACTGTACAAGACGATCAGTCCACGATACTTACAGCATTTGATGATTGTATTACTAAACCCTATGATTTTAATCAATTAGAAGTGGTAATCAGTCGCCACATCATTCAGCTAAATTCTTAACATTTATCTTAGGAATAGATTTGGGGTTACAAAATTCAGGTAATTCTTTGAGAATTACAACAATCCCAGTACGACCTGTTGCTAAATTGGTGTTTGTTATCAGGTAGAGAACAGGTTGACCAATAATTTCCTCAATCAAATTTTTTAAATCTGGTTTAATTATTTTCTCTAAATATAATCGTACTTGTTCAGCTAAAGTATCACAACCTCCTTTCAGTAAAGTTTGTTCAGCTTGGGTAACAGAGTTTTCTATAGAAATTACGATTTCAGTATCAAAAAAATGACAAATAATTTGGCTAGGAGATTTCCCTAGCCTATCATTATATAAATTTATAATTTGCTGTGATATTTCTGTTTCTAATTGTCCAATAGTCGGTTGTCCCATTAGTACCTACTATGTAAGATTTATCGTTTTAATCTGGAAATGTAAGTATCCAACATTATAGTAGATGATTATGGATTAGCTGAGAAAAATCATCGTTGTTTTCTCTGAAGTTTGTGTGTGCATGTAATGTATTGATTATGCATTTATTTAAGACATTTTTTACGGGCAAAGCAACTGTGATTATGCAATGTCAAAGTGCTTGATAATTCCTGGTAAATACCAAACTAATTCAACTCCGGCTTTGATAACCAAAGTACCACCTGGTTTCATAACCTTGCCATCTACCTGCAAACAACCTTTGTTTAGTGCATCTTGCAGTTCTGACATATTGATGTGAGCTTGAGTAATGGCGCCAAAGGGATCTGTCAGCTACCTCTAGTCAGTTTTGATTTTTATGACTCTAAATATCTAGCGTGGTATTAGTCGTATTGTTGAACACAATCAATCACACAGTAATTTCATAATTAGCGATTAATCACGGCTAATTTAAAGATGACTTTAAAAATGATTTAATCGAGATATTTTGTGAGAAAGTTAATACAAAGGTATATTCACTGATCTCAAATTCATGGATTCTTTATTTATCAATTCCTTACTTGAAGAGTTGAAAAACCCGGATGCAACAGTGCGCGACAAGGCAACCAGAAAAATCTGGCGGATCTGGTTTCAGCAAAAGGGAATCTATGGGCTGGAAATAATTGACCGCAGTCAAAAGTTACTAGATGCAGGTGAAATTGCTGAAGCGGAAACAGCGCTGACAGCATTAATTAAAGACCAGCCAGATTTTGCCGAAGCTTGGAATCGTCGAGCTTTCCTCTATTACAGTATTGGCGATTATCAAAAATCTTTGGCTGATTGTCAGATGGTTGTACAGATAAATCCAATACATTTTGGGGCGCTTCATGGTATGGGCTTATGTTATGCAGCACTAGGAGAGTATAGTCAAGCTATCAGAGCTTTTCAACGTGCTTTAGAAATTCAGCCCTATTCCCTAGTGAATCAAAAGTTGATTCTAGAATGTACATTTAGATTTAGCTACAACGGCAGATAGGAGAAAGCATCATACTGTTTTATGAATCCGTTATCATCCTCATCAACAACAATTCATCACCTTAGTCGCCATAGTTTTATTCAATACACTTCTATCTGAATTAATAGCAGTGTCATTGATGCTTGTACTAACAGCAACCAACCGTCAAATAGCAATTCTCGGTTGAATAAAGTTAACTTTAGTACAAACTAGATAGCACAAGCGGAGTATGGTGGATTTTACTAAGCGATGTCTACGATGGTCACTGAGCCAAGTCGAAGTGCGGGCTGCGCCTACGCCACTGGTATTTACAAAGACTACAGTTTAGATGTAACTATCAAAACGAGTGGTCTATAGGTTCTCAGTAGTACTCAATTTGTTGATGGGGGTACGGTACATTTCTTTATGAGTATGGCATGGATGCCGTGAATGCCATAGCCACAGTTACAGCAATTTTCAAGAAAGACCCCTGGTGTCTTATTGCACATCCCAACTCAGCAATTAACATTTTTGCCGATCTTATCTTTTTTACTCTGTTAAGCTAAAGGTTTTTCTAACTATAGCAATCCTAAATTAGTTGTCAAAATCGAGAGACTAAGAGTATATAGAGGTTTTGTATTATGTTGTTTACAATCCTCAACGTCGGAGAAAACCAATTTTAGAAGGTTATCGCTTTGTAAATGGTGAATATGTATTGCAACCAAGAAATTTCGTTTGGTTATCAGAGATAGGTTTAGCAATTGGTTAGGAACAGGAAACCTATCAGGAAATTACGCGGGATTGGTTGTATTGGTATGACAAACAAGGAATCACTGCTGAATAACGCACTCAAAGACTGGTACAAGAATTGCGAAAGTTGGGGATCAATCCAGATTCTTTGAGTTGATTTCGTGGGGTGCGATCGCTTTGATTAAACGGCTAATAATAGGTTATTTGAGAGTAGTAATTATAGATGGTTCAGGTGATTGTAGGCGAGATTATAAAAGCCTTCAAATATTCCTGCTCTGTCATTGTTTAGGATTACGTTTGACGTGGTAACAAGCAATGACAGTGATAACATTTTCTTCTACAACATAAATAACACCATAGGAAAACCTACGTATCAATAATCGCCGCGCTTGTTGATACACCACGGGATAAGTTGAGGGGTTACGTTCGATTAATGCTAAACAGCTATCAACTGCGCGTACAAACTCCGAACCTACTCCAGATTCACGTTGCTCATACCATTCAAAAGCATCTTGAATATCCACTTCTGCTTCTGGACTAATTATTAACTGATAGCTCATTCAGGTAAACCTAGTCTTTGCTTCACTGATTGCCAGGTTGAACCTCGGTTTGGGTTTTGGCTATGCATCTCCAAGCGTCTATCTAATTCTTGTTTTTGCTCATCGCTGACAGGAACTTCATCGGGTGTAGTAAGAATGCTGTCCCATAAGTCCTCGGCAAGCTGTATACGTTCAGATACACTTAGTTCGGAAATATCCACTTTTAATATGGGGTGCATGGTTGTTGTGAATGTAGTTGCTCAATATAATCTTATTTTAGATTAGAAATTACTTATTTTAGTCCCAATAAAGTAAAGCATCAAGTTTACCTGATTCGGTAAATATTCTAGCAACTAGTAAACAGTGCAGTAAGTCCATACACATCTACCTTAGATTAGTCAAATTAGTCAAATATATTTATTTTGTGAGGATAGCTGTTACCCTATTGGCATTATCATAATAATCTTATAAAGTGTAAAATACAACTTTATCCAATTCATTTTTGAGCGGAGAGTATGTTTATGTTGGATAATATTATATCTGGTATAAGATTTTTTATCCCTAATAGAATAGATGATGAAAGTAAAAGTATTACAATATTCAAACTAGCTCTTGGAACTGCTGTTGGGTTCTGGCTAATTGCTATTGCTTTCGCAACTTTAACTAGTTTTTCTCAATTGGTTGTTGAAAAATTTGGTAGTTTTGAGATTAGTAATGCAACTATATATATTTTTATAGGAGTCTTTTTTATATGGCTGACACTCACAAAAATTGGGACTAAAAAAGATGACCAGCAAACTTAGTACCATTAATTTAAGTGTAATTGTGGTAATCGCCAAGACAAATCATTAGCCAACTAACTTATCCTCTCCCGCGCCCAAGCGCGAAATGATTTAAGTAAAGCAATTTCCCCCATACTTTTACTCTGCTCGATAAATCTGCTAATCTCACTCACCGATACTATAGGAAAGGCAATACTAAACTTACACTCGACATATTGCCCTTCTATCAACTGATAAAACTTTAAATTTTGTCCATCATATCTCCAAAGTTCAGTTACACCCAACGCTGAATAAATTCCCAATTTGTTAACTGAACTGCTAGTAATGTCAATCTCAATTGCTAAGTCAGGCGGCGGATCATTTTCTAAATCTAAAGTTTGCTTACCCCTAATAGCTAGTTCATTATGGATATAGTAGCAAGTATCGGGTTCTATTCCCCGCTTTGATATTTTCCGCTTCAATGTTGTTGAACCAGCACTTCTCACTTCAATCCCTAATTCTTCAGCTAAAGCAATAATAAAATTACCAAAATTACTTTTGGGGTTTTCGTGTTCAAAAAGTGGAGTCATGATTTCTAAAACACCGCAGTCATAAGCAAACCGAGAACCTCTATCTTCACCTGTATCTCTCAGCAAGGCTTCAAAGGTTTCCCAGCTAATGTTATGTAGCACTGTTCTTTGTTCAGCAGACGTTGAGTTGACAAGCATATTAAAATAATTCGTAATTCGTAATTCGTAATTAATATTTTAAGCTATCTTTCCACGCACCCAAACGCTGAAGGATTGCACCAAATCAATTTCATCTATAGTTTTACTTTGCTGGATAAATCTATTCATATCACTAACAGAAATTAAAGGGAAAGCGATACTCGACTTAATTTCAATATATTCGCTTGCTACTAGTTGATAAAATTTTAAAACTTCACCGTCATATCTCCATAATTCTGCTACACCTAAAGCCGCATAAATATTAAGCTTATTAACAGAACTACTAGTAATATCAATTTCAACTGCTAAATCCGGGGCTGGATCTGTTGTTAAATCTAATTCTTGTTTACCTCTAATTAGTGGCTCATTTTGAATATAATAGCAAGTATCGGGTTCTATTCCCTTTGTTATTGGTTTACGTTTTAATGTTGTAGAACCAGCACTTCTAATTTTAATTTTTAACTCCACTGCTAAAGCGAATATCAATCGGTCAAACTGAATTTTAGGATTTTCGTGTTCAAAAAGTGGAGTCATGATCTCTAAAACACCGCAATCATAAGCAAATCTTGAGCCTCTGTCCTCACCTGTATCTTTCAGCAAGGCTTCAAAGGTTTCCCAGCTAATGTTCTGTAGCACTATTCTTTGTTCAGCAGGCGTTGACTTGACAAGCATATTACAATACTTCTTCTGTCAGGATGTTAGATAAAATCCCGATAATTTTACCTATGTTATTAATATAATACTCGCTCCAGTCAATTTCAATCACTTGCCCAATGAGCTTCAAAAACTTTAGTTACTCCCAATACGGTTCGGATAAGCATTTTTCACTTTCCTTATAATCTGGGGAAAGGGTAAGGGGTAATACCATTTCACTAAAAGTGTGATACATATAATGGCAGGTGCATTACTCATGAAAAACAGTGTGTAGAGTACTCAAACTAGAGATAAAAGAAACAATTGCTGAACTTCAAGAGCTATTGAGACAGCAAAAAACTGGATATGGGAAAGAAAGAATACAGGCATTGTATTTACTCAAGACGCGACAAGTAGAAACAGTGCAGCACTTAGCAGTAGTACTAGGCAGAGGACGAATGACTGTGCAGAGGTGGTTAAAACGCTATAGAGAAGGCGGATTAAGCACCTTGCTCGAACTGGGTAAAAGTCCAGGAAGACCAAAAACTATTCCCCCGGAGGTGCGATCGCTAATCAAAAAAGAACTGTCTGCGCCTGAAGGGTTTAAAAGCTATCAGGAAGTCCAGACATGGCTTTTAGCGTCTGAAGGAATCAAAGCATCTTATAAAGTTGTGCATGAAGTTGTGCGTTACAAACTCAAAGCAAAATTAAAAGCACCGCGTCCACGTAGCATCAAACAACACAAGGGCATAGAAGAAGACTTTAAAAAAAACTTCCTTCCTGGCTAGAGTTAATAAAAAAGTACTTAATATCACCGTTAGAAAAACATCGTAAAGTACGTTATTGGTGTGGAGATGAAAGTAGGTTTGGTCTTCAAACGATAACGGGAAAATTGATAACGCTGACCGCAGTAAAACCAGTTGGTTTGACGCAGTGGAAGCGAGATAATTTTTACATCTATGGAGTTGTAGAACCATTAACTGGAGATAACTTTGCCCTAGAATCACACTTGGATACAGTATGTTTTGAAATGTTTTTAGAAAAGTTTGCAGCTTTGTATCCAGAAGAAATACATATCATCCAAGTTGATAATGGAGCGTTTCACTTCAGCAATTATTTACGAGTTCCGTCCAATA
The DNA here is from genome assembly GCF_034530835.1 of Nostoc sp. DedQUE12b. Taxonomy (NCBI): domain Bacteria; kingdom Bacillati; phylum Cyanobacteriota; class Cyanophyceae; order Nostocales; family Nostocaceae; genus Nostoc; species Nostoc sp. DedQUE12b. The sequence continues at coordinate 54,490 of NZ_JAVRCI010000015.1, forward strand.
TAATTCTCTTGTTCCAACCTCCCTATACACCAGAAGTAAATCCAATTGAAAGACTATGGAAAGAAATCAAGAAGGCTTTGAAATGGGAATGTTTTCAAACCTTAGATGAATTGCGAGAAGCTGTGTGGAAACAGCTAGATAAATTGACAGCTTATCAAGTTAAATCTATTACAGGGTGGGATTTTATTTTATCGGCTTTATTTGTATCAGGCTTTTCGTGAAATGGTATAAAGGGGAAAGGATGTATTCAAAACCTTTCCCCTTTACCCTTTAACCGAACCGTATTGTAGTTACTCCTGTAAAGAATCCAAATAATTAAATTGTGCCAGCTATTAGCAAGATGTGTTGCTGATATTTGGCACAATTACTATCTAAATATTTTGTAACTTTAAGCAAGTAAACCTGCAAAAAATTCCAGGGTTTCTTTCAGTGCTTTGATGAAAATATCAATTTCTTCGCGGGTGTTGTAGAAAGATAGACTTGCTCGTGCGGTTGCAGCAAGACCTAAGTAACGGTGTAATGGTTGTGTGCAGTGGTGTCCAGAACGGATGGCAACGCCTTCTTGATCTAATAATGTAGATAAGTCGTTAGCGTGGACTTCCCCAGCTGTGAATGACGCAAGAGCGGCTCTACCTTCACCTTCTGCATTTGGTTTGGGGCCGTAAATTCTAATTTGGGGAATTTGCTCTAATTGTTGGAACAAATAAGCCGTTAATTCTGCTTCGTAGGCGTGGATTTTATCCATGCCGATACTGCTAAGATAATCTATCGCAGCACCAAGTGCGATCGCTTCTCCAATTGCAGGTGTACCAGCTTCAAATTTATGCGGTAATTCTGCATAGGTTGAATGGTCTAAATATACCTCTGCAATCATCTCACCACCGCCAAAAAAGGGTGGCATTGATTCTAATAATTCCAGCTTACCATACAAAAATCCTATCCCAGTTGGAGCGCACATTTTATGACCAGATGCTACCAACCAATCACAATCTATCTTCTGCACATCTACAGGATAGTGGGGAACACTCTGGCAAGCATCAACTAAAAATTTAGCACCGTATTTGTGCGCGATCGCACCAATTTCTTCTACTGGGTTAATACAACCCAAAGTATTAGAAATATGCACCACCGATACCAGCTTAGTTTTCTCAGAAATCAGTTTTTTAAACTGTTCCAAATCAAAAGTTTCTTCTGGTGTTAATTCTACAAATTTAAGTACTGCACCCGTTTTTTGTGCCACCAATTGCCAAGGCACAATATTACTGTGATGTTCCATAACCGAGAGAATAATTTCATCTCCTGGCTGCAAATTGTTCATTCCCCAGCTATAAGCGACTAGGTTAATCGCCTCACTTGCATTACGGGTATAGACAATTTCCTGACGCGATGCAGCATTAATGAATTTGGCAACTTTATCTCTAGCACCTTCATAAGCATCAGTAGCTTTAGCACTTAGAGAATGGGCACCTCGATGCACGTTAGCATTATATTGCTCGTAATAGTCCCGCAGGGTATTTAATACGAATAAAGGCTTTTGCGAAGTCGCAGCATTATCGAGATAAACCAGGGGTTTCTCATTGACTTCCTGATGCAATATCGGGAAGTCAGCGCGAACTTTATCAGCAAGGGTTTTGGTAGGAGTGAAAGTCATTGGTAGATTAGTTATTACTCATTAGTCAGGGACTTGAGATTATTCACTGTGTTTAAAAGGATTTCTCGCAGAGAGGGAACTGGTATTTTATTGATAACTTCAGCAGCGAAGGCATTAATTAACAACTTCCGAGCATCGTTTTCATCAATTCCCCGGCTTTGCAGATAAAATATTTCATCATCTTCCAATTGGCTAACGGTAGCACCGTGAGCGCATTTGACATTATCCGCCGTAATTTCCAATTGGGGTTTGGTATCAACTCTGGCTTTCGATGATAGCAGCAAATTGCGATTCAACTGGGATGCATTTGTTAACTGCGCTGGTTTGGGTACAAAAACTTTACCATTGAATACTGCATGAGCGCGATCGCCTACAATACATTTATGCAATTGCTCACTTGTACCGTGAGGATAATTTAGTGCGATCGCACTGTGAGTATCAGACAATTGCTTACCATAAATTATCGTCAAACCATTGAGAGTAGTTTGTGTCTGCTCACCAGTTTGCAAAATCTCCAAATTATGCCGTGACAACTTTGCACCTAAAGTTATGGCATGACAAGTATATCGGCTATCACGAGCCTGTGCGATCGCAGTTTTCCCAATATGAAAAGCCTCTGCACCTTCTTGCTCAACCCTAGTGTGACTCACTTGGGCATTGTCCCCAACCCAAATTTCCGTAACTGCATTGGTAAGGTAAACTCCTTCCTCTGCGCCTCTACGGTTCGCATACTCTTCAACTAAACTCACCTGCGAACCACTTTCCGCCACCACCAAACAACGCGGCTGTGAAATCGTCGCAGTCTCCCCCACAACCGAAATAAACACCAAATGAATTGGCGTTTCAACTACCACATTCTTCTTCACCCACACCACAGCTGCATCAGTTATTCCAGCCGTATTGAGAGCAGTAAAAACTTCCTGCGCTCCCTCAGCTTGAGCTAAATACTGCCGTACACCTTCCTGCTCAACCGCAGACAAACCAGCCAAATTACTCACCACAATTCCAGATGGTAAATCTGAAACTGCGGATAACTCCGGCGCAAAAACGCCATTAACAAATACCAAACGACTATTAGCCGCCTCTGGCAAAATATCAAACTGCAAAGACGCAAAATTTCCCGCCTCTACATTATTAAATTGCACCTTTCGCAAAGACGACAAATCAGTAAATCGCCATTCTTCCTCGCGGGTAGTCGGGAGAATCGAGTGACGTACCCAATTTGCAGCACTTTGGCGTAATTCCTGCAACCAACCTTCTGTTTTAGTTGCTGTTACTTGATTTAACAACCCAGTCAGATAATCATCTCTATCTAACATCGATGTCAAACTGACTGCATTTGAATTAGGTATTGGACTAGGAGATATTTGAATATTCATTACACACCCACCTCAGCAGCTGCAAATTCTTCCAGCACCCAGTCATAACCGCGAGACTCTAATTCCAGCGCTAGTTCTTTACCACCACTGGTAATAATTCGCCCCTGTGCCATTACATGCACAAAATCAGGCACAATATAATCGAGTAATCGCTGATAGTGAGTAATCAAAATTGTCGAATTTTCTGGACTTGCCAGTTGATTTACCCCATTCGCCACTATTCGGAGCGCGTCAATATCCAAACCCGAATCAGTTTCATCCAAAATTCCTAACTTTGGTTCTAGCAGCGCCATTTGCAGAATTTCATTCCGCTTTTTCTCACCACCAGAAAACCCTTCATTCAAACTCCGACTGAGAAAACTGGAATTCATCTTCACCACATCCAGCTTTTCCTCAATCAAATCGTCAAAATCAAAAGCGTCTATTTCTTCTAAACCTTGCGCCTTGCGACGAGAATTGTACGCCACCCGCAAGAAATCCAAATTGCTCACACCCGGAATTTCTAACGGATACTGAAACGCCAAAAACACACCACTTCTAGCGCGTTCTTCCGGCTCCAACTCCAACAGATTTTGCCCCTGGAAAATCACTTCACCGCCAGTCACCTCATACGCCGGATGTCCAGCCAACACCTTAGAAAAAGTACTCTTACCAGAACCATTCGGCCCCATAATCGCATGAATTTCACCCGATCGCACCTCCAGATTCACACCCTTTAAAATCGGTGTCCCATCAACATTAGCCGTCAGATTCCGTACTGACAGCACAACTTCACTATTTTCAATAATCATCTTCTCTCCCTTCTCTGCGCCTCTGCGGTTCGTCATTCTTCCAAAAGATAAACACAGAACGCCGATGTCTCTGTGTTTATCCTTGCTTCCATTTATCCAACACTGCCTTCCAACTTCAAACTCAACAACTTATCAGCTTCCACAGCAAACTCCATCGGTAGCTGATTGAAAACATCCTTACAGAAGCCGCTAACCATCATCGAAATGGCATCTTCTGAAGAAATACCCCGTTGAGCAAAGTAAAATAACTGATCTTCCCCAATCTTAGAAGTAGAAGCTTCATGCTCTACCTTCGCAGTATTATTTTGCACCTGGATATAAGGGAAAGTATTTGCATGAGCATTATCCCCAATCAGCATTGAGTCGCACTGGGAATAATTTCTCGCCCCTTTAGCCGTCGGATTAACTTTCACTAAACCCCGATAGCTATTACTAGAATTACCTGCGGAGATTCCTTTAGAAATAATTGTACTGCGGGTATTTTTACCTACGTGAATCATCTTTGTACCCGTATCAGCTTGCTGCATATTATTTGTCAGCGCCACCGAGTAGAACTCACCCACAGAGTTATCACCCACCAAAACACAGCTAGGATATTTCCAAGTAATTGCCGAACCTGTTTCTACTTGAGTCCAGGAAATCTTGGAATTAACGCCCTGACACAAACCGCGTTTGGTGACAAAGTTGTAAATACCACCTTTACCGTTGGCATCTCCAGCGTACCAATTTTGCACGGTGGAATATTTAATTTCCGCGTTGTCCAGGGCGACAAGTTCCACAACTGCGGCGTGTAGCTGGTTGCTGTCATACATCGGTGCGGTGCAACCTTCGAGGTAAGAAACATAACTACCTTCTTCGGCGACAATCAAAGTCCGCTCAAATTGTCCCGTGTCACCAGAGTTGATGCGGAAGTAGGTAGACAGTTCCATCGGGCATTTTACGCCTTTAGGAATATAGACAAAAGAACCATCGCTAAATACGGCGGCGTTCAAGGCGGCAAAATAATTGTCAGCTATAGGAACAACGCTACCCAGGTACTTTTGGATCAGTTCTGGGTGTTCTTGCAACGCTTCAGAAATTGAGCAGAAAATAACGCCATCTTCCGCTAGCTTTTCTTTAAATGTAGTGGCGACAGAAACGCTATCGAAAATTGCATCAACGGCGACGTTTGCCAGTCGTTTCTGTTCAGATAGAGAAATGCCTAACTTCTCGAAGGTTTCTAAAAGGGTTGGATCGACTTCATCCAAGCTGTTTAGTTTTTCTTTCTTGCGTTTTGGCGCTGAGTAATAAATGATATCCTGATAATTTATTGGCGGATACTTGACATTAGGCCAAGTTGGTTCCGTCATTTTTTGCCACTGGCGATAAGCTCTGAGGCGAAAATCTAGCATGAACTGCGGCTCGTTCTTCTTAGAGGAGATCAAGCGGATAACGTCCTCGTCTAGTCCACGCGGAATAGTGTCGGCCTCAATGTCCGTGACAAAGCCGTACTTGTAGGGTTGGTTGACTAAGGTTTTGACAGTGGCACTCATCAGTAATAATCTCTCGTGTTCGGAACTTGAATCTCTCTATAAGGATGGGAGACGAGGTTTCTTTAGCCGATTCCCATCTACCGTTACGGAATGGTTACACGGCTGCTAGAATAGTGGTGGAGAGTAAAACAACAGCTATGTTGTTTAATCTATCTTTATTTTACGCTAAATTAACAACAACAATGTTGTCAAAGTCAAACAATTTTGGATTTTAGATTTGCAATTTGGGATTGAAAGAGACCACAAGGGTGCTTGGCTCAAGGATTTTAGATTGACGATCGCGTAGCGGGCTATATACCAGAAAACTTTTTTAATCCAAAATCCAAGTTGCGCTGTAAGCGCACCAAAGGTGCGACTCAAAATCCAAAATCGGCACGGTCAAATTTTCAAAGAAATTAATTTTTGGGGCGTTCGCTGAACGTCTCGCACCACATGAAGATGGCGACTACCCACCAGTCCTCAACCAAGCAAGATATCCTTGAGTATCTGCACAAACACGAAAAAGCAACGGCTTTGGAGCTAGCTGAAGTTTTAGACGTTACCCCCCAAGCTATTCGTCGCCATCTCAAAGATTTGGAGACGGAGGAGCTAGTTTTGTATTCGACATCAGTGCAGACGGCGGGGATGGGACGTCCGCAGCATCTTTATGAATTGAGTCGTCAAGGACGCGATCGCTTGCATCGAACAATGAGCGATCGCTTTGGTGATGCAAGCGGAAATTTTGCGGTTTCGTTGCTAGACACCTTAGCCGAAACGGTAGGAGACGACCAATTTAAATCGATTTTAGAGAAACAGTGGCAGCGTAAAGCCAAAGAATACCGCGCTCGCGTCGGTAACGGTTCACTGCGAGAACGTGTAGCCAACTTAGTAGAGTTGAGAAAAGCGGAAGGCTTCATGGCGGAGTATCACCCTGTTGATGTGAATGACTGCTTTGAGAGCGATCGCTTTATCTTAATGGAGCACAACTGCGCCATTTCTAATGTTGCCGAGTCTTTCCCCAGCATCTGTGGTCACGAATTAGAAATGTTTGCAGCCGTCTTACCAGATTGTAACGTAGAGCGCACCCACTGGATTATCGATGGCGAACATCGTTGTGGCTATTTAGTACAAATTCGTCAGTAAAACTCTCATAAATAAACTCGGTTTACATCTAGCCGTGGTAATGGATAATAGCTGAATAGCAACCAGCCATTATCAATAATCAACTAAGTTTGAGATAGCATTTATGGATGTATCACCACAGCAACCATCAACACAATTTTTAACCCTAGAAGAGTCAGCAAAAGTAGATGCAGCGTTGTTGTCTTCTGCAGAAAAGTTTTTAACAAGATTGACAATTTCATCACTTAAGCTTTTGAAGCATATTGCCCAAGAGTACAGCGTTGCTATTGAAGATTTGACAGCACAGCAAGTAATTGCCTGGTTTGAAAAAGATGGCAAAATTAGACGTGAACAGGGCATTGAAGGTTCATATCTGAAATGGTGATCTGCGGTAGTAAAATTTTCGTTGCATTTACTTGTAAAAAGTAACCATACAAAAGATTGCGCTTCTAAAAAACAGAAATATTTTTAGAAGCGCAATTTTAAGAGATAAGATATGCTGGGATACTCTTTATTTCAGCCCAATATTTTTGCTAAAGACGCGAAAATTTACATCTCTACAGGTTTAATATCAATACCAAAAACCTTTAACTGAACTATATTCGAGTGATATAGCCGTAATCACATAGGTTAGGACAGTGTTGATTGCTCAAAGGCTTGAAACGACTGGGTTTTTACTCAGCACGGGCTAAAACGCGCCGCTACCGCTAACAGCCCTCAGCACTTTGCTATAACCTTTTAAATACTCAATGCTGCTAACAATAAACAAAAAACACCTCGCAAAAGGTGCTTTTATTGAAAAATAAATAACAAACATTTTATTTTTCAAACAATTATTTAAGCATTGTAATTATTAGCGCGAGGACTACGAGCGCCAGTTACAGCTCCTATCATTGAGGCTATTAAACCCAGCAAAGAACCAAACACAAACCACCACAATCCCGAACGTAAATTAGCTGCTGCATCACGAGTTTGTTGGGCAGTGATGTTTGCTTGGGGTACATTAACGCCACCTTGCTGTTGTACCTGGTTGATGACTTCCCCAGCGTTAGAAGCAGCAACACCAAAAGCACCAGATACTCCACTTGCTAAAAGCCATGAGCTAACTGCCAAAGTCGTTGCCCAAAGAATTGCGCCGTTAAGAAGAGCCGTATTGCGGTTCATCGGCCCACAAGCACGGGCTGTAACCCAACCACCAGTAAATAGGGAAATTAGTAAAGCGATAGTTGACCAAAGCCCCGCATTACCCGCAGCGTTAGGGGCTATTGTTCTGGGTGCACCTGAGCCTTCAACTGCGCCTGCCGCAAATGCACCAATTATAGAGCTCAAAATTAATTGAGTGGCTAAAGCAACCAACAAACCAGAAATAATCGGTCCCCAGCGAACAAGATCATGATATTCACTTACTCGGCCTGCTACCACAGGGTCGGTAGGAATAACGTCATTACCTGTACGATTTACGTATGACATAGCTTATGTTCTCCAGTGCTGTTTCAGCAAAGTTCCTGTTTAGGTATATTCATGTTTATGTTTAAAATTAAATAACTAAATCATTTGTTTTTATATCTACCAATAGAAATATTTAATAGGTCTATCTTTAGTGGTAAAAACAGACTTTCTTCCACAACTATTAATACAATTTAGTACTTATTCATTTCTGAAGAATTATTTAAAAATCATCTAGACAAAAATTTTAAATTAAAAGATGAGTATTAATTCTGATAATAAAGTAGCTTTAATTGTCTATGAGATTAGACTGAAAGTAAAACTTTGTAAGAAATTTCAAAAGTAAAGATCGTCAAAAATTAACGCATCCTGACAGCTGTGCCTGTGGCAGTAATCAGCAAAAGCACTCCTGACTGGTCGAGATTGATTGTGCCAGTATCAATTTCAATCCCAATTACAGCATTTGCTCCTAAGCGTTGCGCTCGTTGTTCTAATTCTTCTAATGCCTTGCGTTGACCCTGCTCAAATAGGCGCTCATAGCTACCAGTGCGTCCACCAATAATATCTCGAATACCAGCCAAAAAATCCCGCAAGAAATTGCTGCCGTAGACTACTTCTGCGGTAACAATACCTAAATATGATTCAATCACGGCTCCTTGAATTACATCAGTGGTAGTTATAATCATAAATTAACCTCCTATATAGGATATATCTTAATATTTATTATCAAAGTATTTATCAAAATACTTGATTAATAGTAACTATTATTACAGAATACAGGTTTGAGAAACTTCATCTCACATAATTTTAGATTACGCTTTCGGCTTTAGTATAGTTCTAAACAGTAATCAGTACTTAAAGGAGCATTTTACAGCTTATATTTATCTTACCTTGTAATGACTAAAAAAAGATGTAAACGCCTAGATAATAACTTTTATAAAGGTAGTATCAAGGGACTAAAAATGTGAAAAAATTGGCTACTGAGTCAGCATATTCTTAAATGAAATAAAAAACAGGAATGAATATCACAGCCTGTTAAGCTTGGCACATCAGCATCTACGATTCAGCCAGATGCCTGTTGGGCTGTTGGGCTTTTCCAGGTAACACGTATAACTACTGATTAAAAAAGGTGTCATTTTGCGAGAGTACTAGTTTAAATATAAGGTACTTTCACCTGCTGCCGATCACTTACACTTCATCTTTCAGTAAAAACTCTGTTATGTAGTGCTAATTGTAAAGGAAAGGAACATGAACTATTAATATCTTAATCAATACGAAGAAATACAGTTTTCAAAAGTCCATATTTTTGTTTTAATGTACAAGAAAAAAGTTCTTTAAAATTTCAGGAAATTTACTGTGTACAAGCCAACATCATTCGTGTTTAGCGTGGTGTTACTAGGATGTTTTACTTTCACTATACCTTCAGTAGCTCAGGCTCAGGTATTAGTGGCGCAAGCTAAAAACCCAGAGTTAAAGCAATTACTGGAGGAAGGACGGAGGTTGGTGAATGCCGGGGATTATGGTGGTGCGATCGCTGTTTATCAGCAAGCAGCTAGTATAGACCCCAAGAATGCTAAAATCCATTCAGGTATTGGGTATTTATACGCTCAACAGGGAAATTACCAGGCAGCATTAGCAGCTTATCGTCGTGCGATCGGTATCAGCCCAAACAATAGTGATTTTTACTACGCTGTGGGTTACATCAAAGCCAATTTGGGCGACACACGTGGGGCAAAGGAAGGTTATCGTCGTGCCATACAGCTGAACCGTAACAACGTCAACGCCTATTTAGGATTGGCTGTGACCCAATCGCGTATGGGAGACTATAATGCCGCTACCTGGGCATACCAACAAGCAATCGATTTGGATAAAAACAACGCCCAGACTTATGAGTTGATGGGTTCGATGTATAAACAGCGACGACAAGCCAAACAAGCAAACAGCTTGCTTCAGAAAGCCCGTGACTTGTATAAACGGCGCAATGACTCAGATGGCGTAGAAAGGGTAGAAGCCATGCTGCGGCAGTTAGGAGGATGAGGTTAATCTAACTGGCGTCCCGTTAATTCCACAAAAATATCTTCCAGATTAGAGGGACGCACCATCATTCCAGTTTTATCTGGCTGTTCATTCAAGTAGATATTTGCTGCTTCCAAGGATGGGAAAAACAGATATTCCCAATTACGAGCGCCATCACTTCCCACATTAGATACACCTAATTGTTTCATCACCAAACCTTCACCGTGAGCAGAACGCAGCTGTTGTAAAGTTCCCAAAGAAATCAGCTTACCGCTATCCATAATACCGATGCGTCCTGGCTTAGTAGAACCAAAGGCATCGCACAAAAATTCGACCTCATCCATATAATGGGTCGTCAGTAGCATCGTCATCCCTTGTTTATTTAAATCCCGAATAATTTCCCAGAGGCGTCGCCTGGTCTGGGGGTCTAGTCCTACGGTTGGTTCATCTAAAAACAAAATTTGCGGTTGATGCAATAAGGCTCTGGCAATTTGCAACCGTCGTTTCATACCCCCAGACAGGGTTTTTACCAAATCATCACGTTTTTCTGCTAGCTCAACATACTCTAGCCATTGATTAATCAATTTTTGTCGCTGCGGGTTGCTAATGTGATGTAGCCTCCCGTGCAGTTCCATATTTTCCCAGACGGTTAAATCGTTATCCACACTGACTTGTTGCAAGACAACGCCAATACTCTGTTTTGCCAACGTTACTTGGCGCATCACATCATATCCACCTACTTCTATGCGTCCTTGGGATGGTTTCGTAAGTGTAGTCAGCATCCGAATTGTGGTTGATTTCCCTGCACCGTTCGGGCCAAGTAGAGCAAATATCTCTCCCGCTTCAATTTGGAATGACAGGTCATTGACTACAGGTACATTGTTGTAAAACTTGTAGACGTTTTCTAGAAAGACAGCAGCAGTCATGTCGCTTCGCTCCGAATTAAAAATTAAAAATTAAAAATTAAAAATTAACCAGATCATAAATAAATTTAGTTGCTCTGTATCCTTTTTTGCTTGGTCATGGATAAATTTGCTCACACCAGTTCATAATCAAGACTACCATTCTGATTACATCAAACTAAATATATTTTATTAACCCTTAGATAACTCAATCTTTACTTGTTGACATAACAAGGTGTGGTAAACACTTATCCTGTAATACTTTAGTTTAAGGTTGCTGTTATTTAGTATGGAATCTCATCACCCATTGAAGCTAAATCGGCGTCAGTTTTTGCTACGTTCAGCTATCACAGCCGGTGGAATTATTTCCACAAATTTTGTTGCTAAATCACCAGTTTTTGGCGAAGCACCTGCAATTATCACCTCTGATAAAATGCGTCCTGGCATACCTTATGGTGTAGCTAGCGGAGACATATCTAACGATAGCATCGTGATTTGGAGTCGGAGCGATCGCTCTGCCAAAATGATTGTAGAATATTCTACTAGCGAATCTTTTCGCAATGTGCAGCGAGTTGTCGGGCCCAATGCTTTAAAAAATAGCGACTTTACAGCACGACTTTATCTGAGGAACCTGCCACCAGACCAAAAATTATTTTATCGGGTGATTTTCCAAGATTTAGATTATCAACGCACCTACAGCGATCCTTTTTATGGTAGTTTCCGAACTCCCCCCAAATCTAAACGAGATATATTCTTTGTTTGGGGTGGCGACACCGCCGGTCAAGGATGGGGTATTAATCCTGATTTTGGTGGAATGAAAATTTACGAAACTATGCGCCAACTTCATCCCAATTTTTTCATCCATTCTGGCGATAATATTTATGCTGATGGCCCCATTCAATCAGAAGTGACTCTAGATGACGGCACAATTTGGAAAAACATCACCACACCAGAAAAATCCAAAGTAGCAGAAACCCTAACAGAATTTCGTGGCAACTATATATACAATTTGCTTGATAAAAACATCAAGCGTTTCAATGCTGAAGTTCCTATATTGGCGCAGTGGGACGACCACGAAACCACAAATAACTGGTATCCTGGTGAATTTCTAAGCGATGACCGTTATACAGTTAAGGATGTTAACTTGCTAGCTCAAAGGGCAAGACAAGCCTTTTTAGAATATCTGCCTATTGGATATGAAAACAATAATCCAGAGAAAACGAAAATTTATCGCTCTTTCAACTATGGCCCATTATTAGACATTTTCATGTTGGATGAGCGCACCTATCGGGGGCCAAATTCCCCGAATAATCAGCCAGTACCAAGTAAAGAAACAGACTTTTTGAGCAAAAAACAATTGCAATGGTTGAAAAGACAATTGCTATCATCAAAAGCAACATGGAAAGTGATTGCTAGTGATATGCCTTTGGGATTAATAGTTAAAGACGGTAGTACTGATTTTGAAGCTTGGGCCAATGGAGATGGGCCAGCTTTAGGAAGAGAATTAGAACTTGCCGATTTGCTACGATTTATCAAAAACAAAAATATCCAGAATGTTGTTTGGTTAACTGCTGATGTACATTATGCAGCAGCTCACTATTACGACCCCGCTAAAGCTCAGTTTACCGACTTTAAGCCTTTTTGGGAGTTTGTTGCTGGGCCGCTTAACTCTGGCACATTTGGGCCAAACGAATTAGAAAATACTTTTGGCCCACAATTGATATTTCAAAGCCTCCCTCCAGGTACAAAAGCAAATCGACCGCCAAGTGAAGGTTTGCAATTCTTTGGAGGAGTTAAAATTGATGGAAATACAAAAGTGATGACAGTAACATTGCGTAATTTGGCTGGGAAGACTGTTTACAGTGTAGATTTACCGCCAGAAAAATAAATCGCCAAAATCACAGTGAGATGTCGCCAGTTAGATAGAGTAATTAAGCAATTTTTTACTTTGTCTGCTGGCTTTGCTGTTTTTTGGGTGGGATGTTGAAGGATAAAAAATTGTGCGATGCCTACGGCGGGCTTTGCCAACGCTACTGTTAGGAGCTAAATTTAAGTAGGTAGAGTTTTGGAGTTGATCATGCTTAAGCAACTCATCTTAGAAAATTGGAAAAGTTTCCGTTATGCCGAGCTTCCACTTGACCCATTGACTGTTCTGATTGGTACAAATGCAAGTGGTAAATCTAATGTGATTGAAGTTTTTGAATTTTTACAAAGAATTGCTAGAGGTGAAAATATTGAAGCAGCTTTAGTAGGAGATAAAACGCTTCCATCTATTCGAGGTGGTGTAGATTGGGCAGCGCTTAAACCAGAAACCGAGTTTATATTAAAATTTATAGTTCAGGGTGAAGATGAAAATACGGATTATTTGTATGCAATAAAAATACAAACACAACCTGTCGTAATAACTGTCCAAGAATTTATACAAATAATAGATGTACAATCGGGAAATTCAAATATATTGAGTGACTTTTCAATCCAAAATAAAGATAGTTTTATTCCGGTTAGAAGTGCGTTGAACTCAATGCCAGGAAGGGGTAGAGCAACAGGAAAAGGGATAGATGAAATTCGTAAAAGATATCACTTGATAAGTGATAATGAGGTTTCTGATAAAATTCGACAAATCAATTATTTAGTTACTAGCTCATTAGAAAAAGTTTTTGTTTTAAACCCTATACCTTCTACGATGAGATCATATTCGCTAATATCTGACACTCTAGAAAGCGATGCTTCAAATATTGCAGGTGTCCTAGCAGGATTATTACCAGATGAGCGAAAAGATAAAGTAGAATCAACTCTATCTCACTACCTCAAATATTTACCAGAAGGAGATATTCAGAAAATATGGGCAGAAAAAGTGGGTAGATTTGGCACTGATGCCATGCTCTACTGTCAAGAAGAATGGAAACCTGGTCATATTACAGAGATTGATGCTAGAAGTATGTCAGATGGAACTTTACGCTTTATAGCAATACTAACAGCACTACTTACTCGGCCAGAAGGTAGTCAAATAGTAATTGAAGAAATAGATAACGGGCTTCATCCCTCGCGTGCAGAATTACTTGTAAAAATACTGCGAGAGATTGGCAGCAAAAGAAAAATTGATATTTTACTTACTACCCATAACCCAGCTTTACTTGATGCTTTAGGCCCAGAGATAGTTCCTTTTGTAGTTGTCGCACACCGCGATAATGAAACTGGAGAAAGCAAGCTTACACTTTTAGAAGATATTGATAATTTTTCTAAGTTATTTGCATCATATTCTTTGGGTGATATGACAACTAAGGGTGCAATTGAAAGAAGCCTTTCTCATACTGAATAGTTACTAATATAAGAAAGGTGCTACTAATCGATACATCGCTTTTATGCGTTTGGTTACAAGTTCCAGGTAGAGAAACTGCTGGTAATAATGAATGGGATTTTGAACGTGTAAATCAAAAAATTCAGACAGAAATCGCCAAATCAACAACGCTGGTACTTCCTTTAGCTGCTGTTATAGAAACAGGTAATCACATTGCACAGGCTAAAACAGCAAATTCAGAAAGTAAACGTATAGCAGCTCATAAATTTGCTGAAATCATAACTTATGCGGCTGATGAAACCACACCTTGGGCTAAGTTCCGTGAGCAAATTGTCCTTTGGGAGGAGGAAGAATTGAAAAACTTAGCCGCTAAATTCCCCAATCAAGCTGTAGAAAAGACTTCTATGGGTGATGCTAGTATTGTCATCTTGGGTTGGCACTATCACCAAAAGGGTTTCTATGTAGAATTTTTGACTGATGATGACAAGCTAAAATCTCAAGAACCACCGCCACCGCAGCCACCTACGCGTCGTAGCAGTCGAACAAAAAGGTAAAATATCCTTGAGTTTTGGAAATTTGATTATGTCTCAGACTTCTGCTCACGGTTGCAGGCTACTATTTAGAGAACTAAAGCATTATCTTGTATAATCAACGACTAATGACTCCCCATCAAGGGGAGTCATTTGACATCGCTGAGCTAGCTAAAATGAAATTGGTACATTTTTAAATGCGGCTGTATCTGGCACAAAAATGTCCAAATTATTGATACCATCGGGAACTCTTAGCCAGATATAAGCATCTGCGGAGGCTTGCGGACGTACTTGGAACAAAGAAACGCTTCCTGTTGAACGGTTAAGAGCAACTCCTTTGTAGGTTACGCTAGTGTCAGGATTGCGGGCTGTTGTACTAGCCACTGAGATAATATCGCTACCAACAACTCCGTCTGTGGCAAGGCGACGAATACGCATTTGCAGATTTACCACATCACGGTTTCCAGTTTCTGGATCTTTAATTCGTTTTGCTGAAAGTAACTCAACTTCTGCCTTTTTGCCAAAAGCAGGCTGCACAAATTGACCAGGGCTAATTGCTGATGTTGTAGCACTAGCTGGGGATGGTGAGACTGTTGCTTGTGGAGAAGTTGTAGCTGTCAGACTTGGCACTTGAGCGGGAATAATGTTACTGGCTGTATTGGTAGCATTTAGTGTCTGCCGCAACGTGAAAACTTCATAAGCTACATAGCCGCTACATCCCAAAGCCAAAGTAGAGAGTAATACAGCTACACCAGATAAAAATGTACTCACACCGTTGCCTCGATTTCGTATTTCTGTATATGCAGGTTGATTTAGGTTTCTATTTTGTAGTCCCATAAATATGTTTGTGCGTAGGCGCAGCCCGTCGTAGACATCGCCTATGCCTATGTATGAAACATGTGAATATCTTCCCTATACTAATTAAGTAACTTTACTGAGCCAATTCTTCTCTCTCCGGAAGGAAATTGTTTGTAAGGTAAAAATATCTGTCTTTGGGATAAGGAAAATTGGTGAGACTTAAGACTTTAAATCAACCACTGGGTGTTTTATTAATATTTTTGACTAGCCAGATAGGATTTAGTTCTATTGCGAAAGCACAAACCCCAGTTGCACCAACAACTACCACAAAATCAATTTGCTCTAGCCAACTGGGAACAGCTATAGATGCTGTAATCAATCGTCCCTTATTTAGTCGGGTGCGCTGGGGAATTTTGGTACAACCCCTGTCAACGGGGCCAACTCTTTACAGCCGAGATGCTCAAAAATATTTTACTCCTGCGTCTAACCTCAAATTGCTGACAACAGCAGCCGCGTTGCAGGAATTGGGTGCTAATTTTCGGATTCGCACCTCTATTTATCAGAATAGCAATGGTGTTTTACGTGTTGTCGGTAGGGGAGATCCTAGCTTCAGCGATACAGAACTACAAAAATTAGCACAGCAGTTAAAAAAGAAAGGTATTACCCAAATTCAGCAGTTGATTGCTGATGATAGTTATATTCAAGGTGATATTGTTAACCCCACCTGGCAATGGGAAGATGTGCAGTCAGATTATGGCACACCAGTTAGTAGCTTTATTCTGAATCAAAATATTTTTAGCTTAAAACTTGTACCGCAGGCTGTAGGTAAATATTTACAATTAGTGTGGATTGATCCTGGTGAAGCGAAACAGTGGCGGATAATTAATCAGTCAGTAACCGTTCCCCAAAATCAACCGAGCTACGTCAATGTTACCCGCGAATTGTCAGGAACAGTATTACGAATTCAAGGACAACTGGCAACGAATTCTGAACCCTCTTTAATAGATTTGCCTATAGTTGACCCTAACTATTACTTCTTACGACGTTTTCGTACTGCTTTAGCAACAGAAAAAATTAACTTGGGACAAACATTAGTAGTAAATGGTGGTGCGAATCAACAAGAAATCGCATTTGTAGAGTCACCACCTCTAGCTGAATTATTAGCAGAAACTAATTTAAATAGTAATAATCTTTATGCTGAAGCAGTGCTGAGAGCATTAGCTGTGAAAAAAACCAGACTAAAAAATCAGACTAGTGCTGATGTCGGTTTAGAAGTTGTCAAAGCAAGTTTAACTAAATTGGGGGTTGATCCAGCTAATTACATTTTAGTGGATGGTTCAGGTTTATCACGTCGTAACTTAGCAACACCAGAAGCTTTTGTACAAACTTTGCGGGCAATTGCAAAAACCCCAACAGCATATACATATCGGGCATCTTTACCTGTGGCGGGTAAAAGTGGAACTCTGAAGGGCCGCTTTCAAGAAACAGCTGCTGAGGGGATTGTGCAAGCAAAAACAGGTACGTTAACAGGTGTAGTTTCTCTATCTGGATATATGAATGCGCCGAAGTATGAGCCGCTAGTTTTTAGTATTATCGTGAATCAGTCGGATCAGTCTGCAACAGTTATACGGCAGGCAATTGATGAGGTTGTTGTATTGTTGACACAGTTGCAGCATTGTTAATATTATACTTTTGACTCATAACTTTTTTCATGCCAGCCAAAATTTTACCACCGCCGCTAAAACCTGGAGACTTACTACGAGTAATTGCGCCTAGTGGTGCTTTGCGAGAATTTGAGGAATTTAAACAGAGTCTAGAAATTTGGCGATCGCGTGGTTATCAATTAAAAGTCAGTCCCCAGATAGATGACAAATGGGGTTATCTAGCAGGAACAGACGAAAATCGCCGTCAACAGCTAGCAGCAGCATGGCAAGATCCTGATTGTCGGGGTATTCTCTGTGCCAGAGGTGGTTTTGGCAGCACCCGCATCTTAGAAAATTGGAATTGGCCAAACTCAGGGCCTCCCAAGTGGCTTATAGGCTTTTCTGATATCACAGCTTTATTATGGAGCCTTTATACAGCAGGAATTTCTGGCGTTCACGGTCCTGTAATGACAACTTTGGCAGATGAGTCAGATTGGTCAATTAAGCGATTATTTGATTGGGTAGAAGGTAGTTTTTTTACCCCTCTTAAAGGTTGCGGTTGGGGTGGTGGTGTGGTTAATGGTACTTTATTGCCGGGTAATCTGACGGTGGCTACTCACCTTTTGGGTACACCAATCTTGCCACATCTGGATGGTGTGATTCTGGCCTTCGAGGATGTTACGGAAGCACCTTATCGGATTGATAGGATGCTGACGCAGTGGCGTTTGAGCGGTGCTTTGTCTCAAGTCTGCGGTATTGCTTTGGGGGGTTTTACTCGTTGTGAAGCGCCACCAACTATATCTAGTTTTAGTGTAGAAGAAGTGTTGCGCGATCGCTTGGGCGATTTAGGGATTCCCATTGTCTCCGATTTGCCTTTTGGCCATGATAATCCCAATGCAGCCTTACCAGTGGGAGTAGAGGTAACTTTAGATGGAGATGCGGGAATATTAGCGATGCCTACGGCGGCAAGCTACGCACCATAGTTTCCCGCAAATATTTTTATCACAAAAAGTTTGGATGGTACATAAAATCAAATAATATCCAAGTTAAAGCACATTACTACTATTCATTTTTTCAGGATTTTTTGAAACCATTGTTCTACGCGATCACCCATAGCTTTTAAAGAGTATAGAGTTTCTGCTTGCTGGCGACATGCTTGGCGGTCAATTTCATCTAAATGCTTAATCGCTTCTACTAAACCTTGAACACGATCAGGTTCCACTATAAAGCCAGTTTTGCCTTCCTGGACAATTTCTGTTAAACCACCCCGACGGTAAGCAATTAAAGGCACTCCACAAGCAAGTGCCTCTATTGCTACATTTCCAAATGCTTCTATCCAACGAGGAGTTACTAAAAGTCCTCGACATTGACCTAACTCCTTTTGTAGCTCAACCGTTGGTAAAAATCCTACATATTCAATGGGAGCATTAGAGTATTCTTGACAAATTTTCTCCCAGTAAGATATATCCTGTTTAAACCCAAATATTTTCAGCGTAATACCAGTGATTTCTGCTGCTGCTACTGCATCTTCTAGCCCTTTCTCAGGAGCTATTCTACCTACCCACGCCAAGGTTTGAGTTGGTTTTGGGCAAAATTGATAAATAGATAAATCCAAACCGTTTAGCAGACAAATACACCGCTCTGCAAATGTGAAAGTAGCTGCCTGTGTTTGACTATGAACACCGATAGTATTCGGAAAATTGATTGCTACTTGTTCAATAATCTGATCCATAACATCTGTCAAAGAACCCATACTGATCAGATGTGCGATCGGAATATTAAAAAATGGTGTTAAATACAGTGGCAACCAATCATAAGCAAAATTCATAATCAAATCATAATCTGCTTGCACTTGACGAGCATAATCCCACATATTCGCTAAAACAGAATTTTTATGCAGCACAATTGGATCGCTACGGCTCTGATTTTGCGCTGGTATCTGTATTAGTTCTCCAGGAATTTCTCTAATAGGTAATGAATTGCTAATAGACCCTTGCGGTGCAACAATCTCTAATTTATGTCCTCGTCGTAGCATCTCTGTAGCAATATTAGATAGCGTTAACTCTACTCCACCTCCCAATCCTGAACCTAGCGCACCCATTGGGGTAGACATAAATAATAATTTATGGTACATTTGCGGTCATTAATGTATTTTCATAAACATCATTTTTTCACCTAAACAACGTACTTATTGGGTTTTGATATGGCTTCACCCAAAAGACACGAAGTCGAATTTAACTCTGCTTCTTATAGCAACGAGTTGTAATCAAGTAAGGGTGAAAAACCTCTAAAAAGTGACTTTGAAGTGTATGGAAAAATGTTTCTACTACTTTAGGATCATCTAAATGAAAAGGGTATTCTTGATTAAAACCTTTAAAGAAATACCAATTCACTATCATCTTACCATCAGAGTTCAAAGCTTGATAAAATTGTAATAACTGCTGGCTAGGATCTAACAAATGTTCTAAAACATCAAAGCACAAAATTGTATCAAATTTAGCTTTTACGGGCATTTCAAGAGCAAAAACTATTTTTTTGTCCAGTCCCATTTTCTCAGAGCGATACTGAACAAAATCACGATTGATCGGATTAATATCATAATAGATTACTTGCTCAACTTGTGGGCAAAGAGCAGCGCCAAGGGCATGAGTTCCTATTCCACCACCAAAATCTAACACTCGACCTTGGGCAGAATCTGCAATCAACCGCAACATATCTCCAATATACTCATGACTTGACAGATGCCAAGCTCCCAATTCAAATAAGTAAAGTTCTCCTACTTTATCACGATAGAAATCACTTGCTTCTTGCCAATTAAAATCTTTGTGTCCTAAGTTTTTTATTTCTTCTTGTTCTGCTGCTAATTTTGTCTCTATAGTTTCCGGATCTAGATGTAAAAAGTCTTGTAGATGAGCCTTAAAGTGAAATGAATTTTCTAAATAGCTACTTAAGAAAGAAGGCATAGGAAAGTTTCCCATAAAATTTGTGTCACATTCAAATCAACGCATTCTATTATAAAATAAATGTATACCAATTTAACTTATTATCGCTTGTAAAGATTAGTACAAAATGCAGTATGTGGCAGGCCTAAATGATTCTTAAATTTCTTTCCTTGTTATTTTGATATTTTGGCGAACTGAGAATATTTACAACTCAAATAAGATTGCTATATATATTTGAGCAAGCAATATATTCTAAAACGCAGAAGTTTTTCCGATAATTTGTCTTAATTAATGGAGGTTGTATTCCTGTATCTATCCGATCGGATTATATTTCACTCTGATGCAAGAGGATAAATATTTTTTAGAGATATTGGACATCAATTAGATATATTGAATAACCTTTATAACAGAGTTGTTGTTAATGGGATTATTTAGATAAATGGCTATGCTCATTGGGATGGTTGTCAAAAAGCCTTACATGATTATGAACGTTTGAGAGTAAAGCAATTTAACCTTCATAGAATTGGCCACACGGCGCTATGGTTTAAGAAGGGTAAAGTGATAGATGCACAAAAAATTTATAAATTGGCATGAAAGTTATCATTCTCCAATCCCAAATTCACAATTTTGTTCGACAGTTAACCAATTCTGCTTGGCGGGTTTCACTGATGGCAATTATTCTGAGTATATGTTTCATATTCTTATATAGTTGTCAGAGCACAGTCCAGAGGAATGACGGAGTGATTAATCTGAGTCTATGGCAATCAATCAATCCCCCTGTTAACCGGGATGTGTTTAATAAACTAGTAGATAAATTTAATCAGACTCATACTGATGTGAAGGTGAAATCTATCTTTATAGGTCAACCGCAATTGCCAAAAATATTAACAGCAGTTGTGGGCAATGCGCCTCCAGATATTTTGTCATTCGATCCTCAATTAACAGGCCAATTTATGGAACTAGGGGCAATCCGTCCTTTAGAAGAATGGCTGGAAAAATTTCCATTAAAGTCAGAAATTAGCCCCAACCTATGGGAAGAATTAAAATTAGACGATCATCTTTGGTCAATCCCCCTCTACACAAGCAATTTAGGCATTTTTTACCGACCCAAACTTTTCCAAGCTGCGGGAATTACGCAAATTCCTAAGACTTGGCAAGAGTTGAGGGAAGCTGCCAAAAAATTGACTATAGACCGCAATGGCGACAATCGACCTGAACAATACGGAATATTACTGCCTTTAGGAAAGGAAGAATGGACTGTCTTTACTTGGTTCCCCTTTTTATTGAGTGCTGGGGGAGAGGTTGTAACAAATAATCGTCCAAATTTGACGAATACAGGAGCGATCGCAGCCTTACAATTTTGGCAAGACCTATTAAAAGATGGTTCTGCAACCCTTTCTTCATCAGAGCGAGGTTATGAAGAAGACGCTTTTATTGCAGGTCGCGTTGCAATGCAGATCACAGGCCCTTGGACTTATATCATGAAGTCCAATGTTGACTTTAACGTATTTCCCATACCTGCAAATGTGAAACCTGCTACGGTGACAGCTACTGGAAATATGTATTTGATGAAGACCACACCAGAAAGAGAGCAAGCCGCACTCAAATTTTTAGAGTATGTTTTGAGTGAAGAATTCCAAACAGAATGGAGTATCGGTACTGGTTTTTTACCAGTTAATATTAAAGCAGCACAAAGTGTAGCTTATCAGCAATTCATCAACAAAAAACCTTTGTTAAAAGTGTTTATGGAACAAATTCCTCTGGCTGGTGCTCGACCGATTATTGCCGGATATAGCCGTCTTTCTGACAGTCTTGGTCGAGCTATCGAGGCTACATTGCTGGGTGAATCTCCCAACAAAGCTCTCAAAATAGCACAAGAGCGTTTAGACACTATTTGGGATAGTAAATAAATGAATTCAAAATACTTACTGAATTTATAACTTTGACCGGGTTGGAGAATGCGCGGACGAGTCATAAATATTAAGGTTATGGAATATATTGATAAAAGTTAGGAAGAAACTCCAGTTTTGGGATGTAAATTTCTTTTCAATGTACACAACCCAATTGCTGGTATGGCTCCTAAAATCGCCGCTGTCAGTCCTTGTCCACTCCAATATAGTATGGGAGTACGGTAGGTTTCTGGAATCAAATTTTGCATAATAAAAAGCAACCAAACCAAAATAGTGATCCAGAAGAAAGAGATTGAGGGTACAAAATTCCACCACCAAATACCTGCTGTATATCGCCTCAACACCAACCATTGGCAAATCCCTAGCCAAATTCCAGAAATTATATATGCGATCGCAGACAAAAATCCAAAAATCAAAGTATCTTCAGAAGATGATGAGGCAATGGTTGAAATGTAGTTAATCCAGGCTGTAGAAACACCATTGGCAATCAACCAACCTACACTAGTAGCAAATAGCCACTGCCAACTCGGTAAATATCGGTAAAGCACAAGAGCTTGGTCAGCAGCGAAAATCACGGCAAATACAACGTTACTAAGGCTTCTAACCAAAATGCTCCATGTTTGTGGTTGATTAGCAATGTTAGGTGAGAGATTTTGGAGAATAATTTTCTCTAAAGCGATACTGGCAACGCCACCCACAACCCATCCGATGAGGGTCATTACGGTAAACTGAATAAAGAACCTCTGCCGCTGCGATCGCGGAATCAAATACTTTCCTGGATTAGGCTCATTATTAGCAGATGCAAGATGATCGGGACTGTTAGAGTCAGTTTGCATAGGGAATTAAGAGAGTAGATAGTGGAGACAACATAAAAGAGTGACGAAATTCTTTTATATTCCACTTTCTTTGTTAATTCTTGTTTTATCCCATTTCCGACCCGATTTCCCTTTGGTGTAAAGGGACTAGGGCTTTTGCTGACAACTTGCTAATAAAGCGTAATCCCAGAATGATAAGCTAAACAGTGGCATAAAAAAGTGACTCTTTTAGGATGAAGTAATAAATGGGTGTTTCTTCAACGACTCCTCATCTCTTACGTGCTGCTCGTGGTGAAGTAGTAGATCGTCCCCCTGTATGGATGATGCGACAAGCGGGACGATATATGAAAGCATATCGAGACTTAAGAGAAAAGTATCCTTCGTTTCGCGATCGCTCGGAAATTCCAGATGTAGCAATTGAAGTTTCTTTGCAACCGTGGAAAGCTTTCCAACCAGACGGAGTAATTTTATTTTCTGATATTGTCACCCCATTACCTGGTTTGGGCATTGACATGGATATCGCCGAAGGTAAAGGGCCAATCATTCACTCGCCCCTCCGCACTCAAGGACAAATTGATAATTTGCATCCTTTAGAACCAGAAGCAGCTCTACCATTTATCAAAACAATTTTGCAAGCGCTGCGTTCGGAAGTAGGCGATAAATCAACGGTGTTGGGCTTTGTGGGAGCGCCGTGGACATTAGCAGCTTATGCAGTTGAAGGAAAAGGTTCTAAAACCTACTCCATCATCAAAAATATGGCATTTTCAGACCCGGTGATACTGCATCAATTATTAGCTAAATTAGCTGATGCGATCGCCATCTATGCCCGCTATCAAATTGACTGTGGCGCTCAAGTTGTGCAAATGTTCGATTCTTGGGCGGGTCAATTGAGTCCTCAAGATTATGACACCTTTGCTCTCCCCTATCAGCAGAGAGTTTTCCAGCAAGTCAAACAAACCCATCCCGATACACCTTTAATTTTGCTAGTTAGCGGTAGTGCGGGTGTGTTGGAAAGAATGGGACAATCTGGCGCTGATATTGTCACTGTAGACTGGGCAGTAGATATGGCAGACGCAAGAGCCAGATTGGGTAAACAAATGAAAGTTCAAGGAAATCTTGACCCAGGCGTGCTATTCGGCTCTAAACAGTTTATCCGCGATCGCATTCTCGATACCGTTCGCAAAGCTGGCAACTGGGGTCATATTCTCAATCTCGGTCATGGTGTCTTACCAGAAACTCCCGAAGAAAATGTCGCTTTCTTCTTTGAAACAGCAAAGGAATTGAATCTTGCAGGAGTTAAGGGTTAGGAGTTATGGGTTATAAGTTAAGAGTTAGGAGTTATGAGTAGAGACGCGATTAATCGCGTCTGTACAGGAGTTATCAGTTGCGAGATGCCGAGTTATTTTTAACTCATCATTTTTAACTTTTAACTTGATTCATAGCTTCTGATTCGGAACTTTTAACTTTATTCTTAACTCTTTAGTTTTAACTCCTAACTTTTAATAAATTATTTATGAGCCAGAAGCGGATTTTAGTGACTGGTGCAAGTGGTTGTGTAGGTCATTATTTAACAGAAGCCTTAATTAAAGAAACAGATCACGAACTGTATCTACTAGTTAGGAACCCAAGTAAACTGCAAGTTGATACCAAGGCACGTTTGGGTATCAACATTTTGCAAGGTGATATGCAAAATATTCGCCAATTTGCCGATTTGCTATCCACAATTGATACAGCGGTACTCACAGCCACAGCTTGGGGTGGCGATCAGACATTTGATATTAATGTTGTCAAAACTATAGAGTTGCTCGAACTGCTAGATCCAGAACGTTGCCAACAGGTGATTTATTTTTCGACAGCTAGCGTTTTGGATCGCTACAATCAACCATTAAAAGAAGCCGGGGAAATTGGGACAGATTACATCCGTTCTAAATATGAGTGCTTAGAGAAAAAAGAAAAATTAGCGATCGCACCCAAAATTACCACAGTTTTTCCGACTTTAGTATTGGGCGGTGATGCGAATAAACCCTATTCTGCTGTCACATCTGGTATTACAGAAGTTACCAAATATATTAATTTAATTCGTTTTTTAAAAGCAGATGGTAGTTTTCACTTTATCCACGGACGAGATATTGCCACTGTTGTGCGATATTTGATCGATCATCCTGCCAAAAATGAGGAACCACGTCGACTGATTTTAGGTCAAGCACCGTTAACTGCTAATCAAGCAGTAAAACAAGTTTGTGCATATTTGGGCAAAAAGATTTACTTTCGCATTCCCATATCTATAGCATTGGCTAATTTGATTATTATTCTGTTCCGCATTCGCATGGCCGCTTGGGATCGGTTTTGCATGAACTATCGGCATTTCACATACGAAAAATTCATCAATCCCGATAGTTTCGGCTTGCCAAATTATTGTGCAACCATGAGTGATGTTTTGAAAATTAGTGGTGTTGAGAAGGCTAAAAATTGATTATAATCTGTGGTTTTTGACAACGTTTGGAAAATATTAGCAGAAAATTATCCTCATCTCGTAGAGAGCGTCTGAGGTCATTGGGTATGGGTGAAGAATGGAAAATTACCTCTTTTCTCTCTGCTCTCCAGTCCGTTGATTTGGGTTAAAAATATCAATGGTAAAATAAAACAACTTTAATAAAAAGTCAATAACTCTTTATTTTCGTTAGAGTGGGATAACAATCAAAGTGTGAGGATTGATACTACATGCGAATCTTGTTAGTGTATCCAATATTTCCCAAAACCTTTTGGTCTTATGAAAAAATCCTAGAGTTAGTCGATCGCAAGGTTTTATTACCACCTCTGGGTTTAGTAACAGTAGCCGCGATTTTGCCCCAAGAATGGGAGTTCAAGCTGGTAGATCGCAACATCCGCCAAGCAACAGAAGCAGAATGGGCATGGGCAGATGTGGTAATCTTCTCTGCGATGATTGTCCAGAAACAAGATTTACTTGAACAAATTCAGGAAGCAAAAAAACGTGGCAAGTTAGTCGCAGTTGGCGGCCCCTACCCAACCTCTGTACCTCATGAAGTTGAAAATGTTGGCGCAGATTTTCTCATTCTGGATGAAGGGGAAATCACGCTACCCATGTTTATTGAGGCAATAAAAAGAGGAGACACATCTGGCACTTTCCGCGCCACAGAAAAGCCTGATGTCACAAGCACACCAATACCGCGTTTTGATTTATTGGAATTGAACGCTTATGACATGATGTCGGTGCAGTTTTCGCGTGGCTGTCCCTTCCAATGCGAATTTTGCGACATTATTGTTCTCTACGGGCGCAAACCGCGCACCAAAACCCCAGCCCAACTTTTAGCAGAGTTAGATTACCTCTATGAATTGGGTTGGCGACGGGGTGTGTTCATGGTGGATGACAACTTTATTGGCAACAAGCGAAATGTGAAGTTGTTGCTGAAAGAGTTAAAAGTCTGGATGGCAGAACATAAGTATCCCTTCCGATTCGACACGGAAGCTTCAGTTGACTTAGCACAAGACCAAGAAATGTTGGAGTTGATGGTTGAGTGCGGTTTCTCGGCGGTGTTTTTAGGAATCGAAACGCCGGATGAGGATAGTTTGCAAATGACTAAGAAGTTTCAAAATACTCGCAGTTCTCTAACTGAGGCAGTACAAACCATCACCAAAGCCGGATTGCGCCCAATGGCTGGGTTTATTATCGGCTTTGATGGTGAAAAAGCCGGTGCAGGCGATCGCATTGTCCGCTTTGCTGAACAAGCAGCAATTCCCTCAACTACCTTTGCCATGTTACAAGCGTTACCTAATACTGCGCTTTGGCATCGCCTGAAAAAGGAAGGAAGATTACGGGAAAATCAAGACGGAAACATCAACCAAACAACATTGATGAACTTCCTACCCACCCGTCCTTTAGAAGAACTTGCGCGAGAATATATTGAAGCATTCTGTAGTTTATACGATCCAATACAGTACTTAGATCGCACCTATCGCTGTTTCTTGATGATGGGTTTGCCGAGTTGGAAAGCACCAGCAAAAATGCCAGAGTGGGTAGTTATAAAAGCGTTGCTGATTGTGATTTGGCGACAAGGAATCAAACGCGAAACCCGCTGGAAATTCTGGCATCATTTGTTTAGCATTCTCAAGCGTAACCCTGGAGTTATCGAGCATTACATCGCTGCTTGCGCCCACAACGAGCATTTTCTAGAGTATCGCCAAATTGTCCGCGATCAAATTGAAAGTCAGCTAGCTGAGTATTTAGCACAAGGTGCAGAAAAGCCTTATGTTTTAGTAAAAGAAAAAGCTGAGGAAAAAGCTGAAGCGGTAGTTAGTTAAGGTTGGTAATGGGTAATAGTAAATAAATTACTTATTACCCGTTCTCAATTAAAATTATCCAAATGCAATATTTGAGTTTAACTTACTTTACAACCATGCGCTTAAAATAGTACTCTCCTAACTTGATTACCAGCGGGAGAAGCGGTGTCACTACAGAAAGCAAGTATTGACGGAAGGTTGTAACATCAAAAGGCCACACAGGAAAATCATTAGTCAATGTGTAGATAGAACGCAATTCTTGAAGTTTTACAGCTTCTTTCTTCAAAGCCTCTCCATCGCTACTCAAGCTTGTATGAATGCGTTTATAATCTATTTGAAACTGCCTGGCAATCTCGCTTAATAATTCTTCTTTAGCTTTTCTCATACCTCTGCGGGCGGCAAGAAGAGGGCCAAAAAAGCACACTAAGGATATGGGGATATAGAGTAAGATTGTGAAATTAAAGTACCAATACTCCTGCGCGATTCCTTGACTAATAAATTGATACTTACTCAATGTGATCATCGTACCAAATATAGCCGCTAGGTAAGCTGTATTTAGTGAATATTGGCTTAACGGACTCAAACCGCCACAGCGATCGGGGTGGAGTGGATTAATTTTAAGTTGCTTATTATTCTTACCCAAAAGTTCATGCAGTAACCAAACATTAGTTGTTAGGTTCAACACTACTATACTCCCTGCGTAAAATATTGCAACAGCGTTAATTGCACCCGTCAGGGCAGGAATTCCTCCATCAGATCCTGTCCAGTTGTAAACATCTTGCTGTACGGAGAAATACCAGATTCCAAAAGCGATCGCTGTTACTAATCCAACAAATTGACGCCACGGCTTTTGGTAAGGCAATAATACCAACTTAATTTCTGCTTCGGTAGTGTCAACAATATCCGATTGTTCAAGGTATTCAATTAGCTGATAGATTGCCTTAAATGACCACAAGTAATAGCCAAAAATAACTGGATTGAGCAGGCAGATCCACACCCAGGCGAACCAATCCTGTAGCAATCCTAAGTGTTTTTCATGTAATATCAACGTCTTACTTACCGTAGCAGCAATTAAATAAAAACCAGATGTAATGACGATTGAGAGCATTCCTAAACTGACAGGTGTCAATTTGCATTTGTCAATTAACCAACGGGCTACAGGATCGGCGCGATAAAAGTCTTGCTTTTGCATACTGTTTCTGAAAACTAATATGCTATCCTCTTTTTTTTGATTTTGTTGAAAATTATACTTATGTTGATTTATGTCTACTTGTATTTACTTATATTAGCTATTTTGCCTTTCCCATCCCAGTGATTTGAAAAATTAACTCTGCCGCTTTACTCATTAACGAAGTGTTAATCTCAAGTTGATAATTCCCCTGTTTTAAAACCTCTATCACAACTTGACTTAAATCTGCGTTACCTTTCCTCGCACCCAAACCATTAATTGCACATTCAATTTGCCTTACACCACAACTTAAAGCAATGAGTGAATTATCTACTGCCATACCCAAATCATCATGGCAGTGTACTGAAACAACAACTTCGTTAATATTGGGTACTCGATTAAAAATCATTTGCAAAAGTTGCGAAAACTCTTCTGGCGATGCTAAACCTAAGCTATCAGGAATACTAACAGTAGTAGCACCACTCTTGATTGCAGTTTCAATAGATTTACACAAAAAATCTGGCTCACTTCTGGGAGCATCAAAAGCGCTCCATTCTACATCATCACAGTAATTGCGTGCTAGAGAAACACTCTCTTTGATTGTTGCTAATACTTCTTGTTTGGTTAATTTAGACTGATTTTTCAGATTTACCGGAGTATAAGTGTGAATTCTACCTCTGATTGCTGGTTTAATTGCTTCAGCAAGAGTGATTATTTCATCTGAATTGGAACTAGCTAGCCCACAAATAATAGAATTTTTAATAATTTTAGAAATATTAAAGACTTCATCAAAATCTTTTTGAGAACTTCCTGGATAACCGACTTCAATAATATCTACTCCCATTTCTTCGAGCAATTGGGAGATAGCGATTTTTTGTTGCAAATTCATCTTTACACCAGGCGTCAATTCTCCATCACGCATGGTGGTATCAAAAATAATTACTTTATTATAATTTTTTGACATATTGGCTAGAGAAAGCGATCGCTTTTTTCAAATGCAATTCTGCTAGACATCATAACTAGTACCTCATTCAATGTACCCGATATCGTAACCGACAGGAATTGGAGCAAGGTTAAAATAATTCGTAATTGATAATACTAGCTTCTGGCAAGTATTACGAATGACAAAGTAGTTAACCTCAGTTCGGGTTAAAACGATTTTACTGCTAGTTATACGAAGGAATAAGAGTTTCAGCCAACGATAAAATCATGCTTTGAGCTTGTCCCGAACTCACATTACTTACAAACCCAGAGTCAAACATCAGTAGCGGCTGCGAAAGAACTTAAACGATAGACGAAGGAACTTTGCCTGCTGCAAGAGATTGGTTATGCCGGGTTCGTTAAAAACTCGATCAGCAACCGATTAATCTCAGCAGGTTGTTCCTGCTGAATCCAATGTCCGGCGTTTGGCAGCAATACCTTTTTTCTCAAGTTCGGCACTGTTTTTTCTAAATTGTTGACGAGTTCTCGATTTCTGGTCACAACTGCATCGAACTCTCCCCCAATAAACAAAGCAGGTTGTTGGAGCTTTGCGCCACTCAAAAAGCGCGTGAGTTCCCAATCTCTGTCCAGGTTTCGATATCGAGCCAACCCGCCTCGAAATCCGGTTCGCTCAAACTCTTGGGTGAAAAAATCAAGGTCTTGCTCGCTCAACCAACTCGGAAGCTGCTCTGGTTCTGTTAAAGTGTCTAGAAATTTTTCTGATTTGTCGAACACAAACCGCCATCTTTCTTCAGGAGGTGCATCCCCGGCGGCAGAATAGAGCATCATCCGAAGAGACTTACGAACGTTAGCTTCTAGTTCTGCCTCTGCTTTACCAGGTTCTTGGAAATACAACATATAAAACTGTTGCTCACCCGACATCCGTTTTAGCATTTCTGTTGGCGGTCTACTTTCCCAGGCTCTAGCGCGATAAGGGACACTTAGTAAAGCGATCGCTTTAAACAAATCTGGACGTAACAACGCACAATGCCAAGCTAAAGTTGCACCTTGATCGTGCCCGACGATGATGGCTTGTTCTTGATCGAGAGCATGAATCAGCCCAACGATATCGCCAGTTAGCTCCAATATATTATATGCCTCAACTGACTCTGGTTGGTCTGTCTGCCCGTAACCACGTATATCGGGCGCAACAACATGGAATCCACCTTCTGCAAGGGCTACAAGCTGATGTCGCCAAGAGTACCAGCATTCTGGAAAGCCATGACATAGGATTACAAGGTTTCCTTGACCTTGTTCAGCAATATGCATTTTGATGCCGTTAGTCTCAATCAAGCGATGATTTATTGCTTGCATCATTCCTCTTGTTTGATGACGGGTGCAGTGGTTGGAGTTTTTTATAGCGTAGCTTATGTAGTTAATTCGCTGCTGTCTGAGCTTCTTGGTAAATTATTTCTTGAAACTGGATCATATCTTTTTGTGGATCGGCGTGGCTAACTTTCACCACTATCTGTTCGCCCAACTTCACAGAACGTTTGAAAGCCATTGGCAACTGCAAGCCCAAATCTTCTAACAAAATTAGAGCTAAGTTGCTGTCTTCTCGCAACCACATCAACACTGTTACATCCCAAGTTTCCTCTGGATGACGGCGTAAATACTCTAGAGCATAATATCTATTAGTTTGTCGTTCCACCATCGTCACCTCTTGGGTGATGCTGGTGACAGTCATCATCACTTCTTTAAGTTGATCTGCGGAAAATGGCAGAACTTCACCCCGTAAATGGGCTTTAATTTGAAAGTGGGTGAGTAAGTCACTGTAGCGGCGGATGGGAGAAGTTGCTTGAGTGTAGGTATCCAAGCCCAAACCAGCATGACGCAAAGGCGTAATGCTCATTTCACTCTTGGGCATACAACGACGCATGGCACAAGCGCGAACAAATCCGGCTGGAAGTAGAAGCAATTCCTCATCTGGAGGTAATTCTGGTTGCGGTTGACCGCGAAATGGCAAAGGTATGTTATGAGTTTTACCATAACGAGCCGCAACTTCACCGGCAACAATCATCATTTCTGCTACTAGTTGCCGCGATGGGGAATCGTCCAAGATATCAATGTGGATCTCCTCACCTTTGACTTTGATCGTCGCTTCGGGCATAGTGATGCTAATTGCCCCTTGAGCGTAACGCCAAGCTTTGCGCCGCTGTGCCCAAGTGGCGATCGCAGCAATTTCCGGTTCTGCTTGCACCCGTAATTGCAGCATTTCATCTACATCTTCGTAGGTGAGGCGATAAGTCGGCTTAATCAAGCTGGTATGAATGCTGTAATCTTCTACTCCCCCACTTGTCCCTAAAATAATCCCGAAACTGAGGGCGCAACAAACCTTTCCCTGGATGAGACTCATTGGCCCAGTTGCCAACACTTCTGGAAACATGGGAATCATTCCCGTCGGCAAATAGACTGTACTACCGCGCTTTCTGGCTTCCAAATCTAATTCATCTTCCGGTACTAACCATCTAGTGGGATCGGCGATATGCACCCACAACCGTTCCCGTCCATCAGGCAGTACTTCCCAACTTAGACCATCGTCGATCTCTGTGGTAGTTTCATCATCAATGGTGTAAACCTTCAAGTGAGTCAGATCAAGGCGGTTTGTATCTGAGTCAATCGGCGGGAAATCCAAACGCTGTTGCGCCACTTCTAATACCTTATGAGGAAATTGAATCGGAATTGAAGAACGACGCAGGAACAAGTTTTCATAAGGACTCCAGCAACCCAAATCCACCAATAGTTGAAAGGCTCCTTGGGGTGTTGTGGGCCGTCCCAGCATGGTCATAGTTTCTAATACTGGAGCGCTGGGCGGATAAGCGCGAGCCAAGGAGTCATAATTAACTCCCGTCCGCACCGTATCAGCTATTAGCGCTGCGTATTTTTCTAGTCCTTCTAAGCGCTGGCGATCATAGCGCTGCCACTCTACTGCTTCACCTTTGAGCGCCTGCTCTACACGAGTTAAAAATTCCTGCTGTCCTTTAGCTTTTAGTGCCTCTACTTCCAGTTGGTGCTTGCGTTCTGCCACTTGAGCAGCAGTTCTCGGCTCGTAAGCGTCTCCTTTTTGCTTGAAATAAAGTTTGTCGTCTGATAACAAGCAATGGGCGGCGTAACAAGGAGGCGCAGCTGATTCTGAAAATAGCAGATTCGCCATTTGGTCTGGGGTAACTATTTCCCCATCTTCAACCAGTAATTCCCAAGCCACTTCTAAGCTAGATGGGTCTAAATAAGGCTTGATCTGCTCCAAAAAGCTGGCAATCTCAGAAGCCTTGTAAGTCTGTCCAGTAACTGTATAGGTTATTTGTCTAGGCGCGAGGCTGTGGGATTGACCACGTTCGTCTACCACAAACCAGCGGGTTTTACCGTCTGGACGTTCTACGATGCCCAGACGGCGATCGCCTTGAACCCTAAATTCAACTAGCGTCCCCTTCTCCACAACTCTCGCACTCTAATTTGGTGAACAGTTTAAATAGTTTTAAGTTAGGAGGTAGGAGTTAGGAGTTTTGATTCTTAACTCATCACTCATAACTCATCACTCTTTTTAGCCTTCTGCATTGATAAATGGCAACAAAGCCACAATCCGCGAACGTTTAATTGCTAATGTCAACTCTCGCTGTTGCTGAGACGTAAGCCCGGTAATCCGACGTGGCAGTATCTTTCCCCGCTCGGTGACAAACTTACGCAATAAATCAACATCTTTATAATCGATTGGTTCTCCTGGCTTGATCGGAGAAAGGCGACGACGGAAATAACTCATCTCTACTTAATTTCCTTGTGAACAGTATGTTTGTTGCAGTGGGTGCAGAACTTTTTCAGTTCTAGCCTGTTAGTAGTGTTGCGGCGATTCTTAGTACTGGTATAACGGTTAACACCAGCAGAACGCTTATCTGAATTTGTCCGGCACTCAGTACACTCTAGTGTGATAATAATGCGGGCACCTTTACTCTTAGCCATAATCTTACAAACAGTGAAGCCTGAAGAGAATTAACACAAATGACTATCTTCTCACATTCCGCCGTATATTTTCAACTAATCTTTTAATTTTTATATCGAGCGAGTAGCCACGACGCGACGAAACGATGAAAGTTCCACAATAGCGATCGTGTAAAGCCTGCCGCATCTGGGTATCAGAGAAAGCAGTCCCACAATCAATTGCTAGAGGAATTACTAGCAGTATAGCAGTGGGATTGGCTCTAATATTGCTCAGGGCAATTGACACAAATAAAGCACCCAAGCCAATAATCGCCTCTCGCTTCACTAGTGAGAGCAAATCTGGAATTCTACCCACTACTTCTCCATCTTCGACTTCCAGCACCTTTAAATCGAACGCCCAACGCCCTAAACTTTGCCCTTGATTGTTGTATACCACCAGCACCCGCAAAATCAGCCAAAATATGACAAAAACTAGGATTTGCACAAATTGAATCCCGATATCGCCGCCTCCCAGTAGGGAACTGACTAACCAGACACCAAGGAAATCAAGTCCCAATGCCATACCTCGCCGCCCAATCTCAGCTTTGGGATAGTGTTTTTGGGGAAGTCGTTCGATAGTCATATAAAATAGGTATTTTTATTTAGGGGTTGGGAAATAACGATCGCTCCTGTTTTAATATTAAGATGATGACTTGGCTAGTTGCTGCGCTGTAAAGGAACAAAAACCAGCCAACAAAATTTGTACAACTACCAACTGCACGACTCAAAAATAGGATTAAGTAGTTAAGGAAATTTTGATACCCTGTGTTTATTTAGTTGGCATCTCAGAGAGTAGCCGCTACATATCATGGATGCAACATACAGTAGGGTTGTACATCTATATTGTATTGTTGTAGAAACTTCATTTTAATTAATTTGGAAGTTGTATCTATGACACATCTGTTTCCTAAAACAGCTATTAGTTTGGTGACGACTACTACTTTAGCGTTAGCGATCGCCATAACCACCAACAACCTGGCTCATGCTGCTGAGTTTAACTTTAATTGGAAAGGAGACACAGGTTATTCAGCGAAAGGTTCATTTAACTACGATACAACAACTGCTCCCAGCGTCATTTCTGAAGCTGGTTTGGGAGCTACGAAAAACTTGCAATCTCTCTCAATTTCCTTCTTTGATCCCTTGAGTAATCTGATAAATAGTTTCACTCCAGTGCTTAATAGGGTATCTAACTACGGCTTTTTAAGATTCAACTTTGATAGCACTACCGAGCAAATCTTTGGCCCCTTTGATGTTGGCAAAGATGACGAGTTTCCTGGCGACACATGGCTTAATAATAATCTCGCACTTATAGACCAAGGTTTTAGTGATGAGGTTCTAGCGAAAGAATTTGGTTTTAACAATAGAGATGCGGCAGGCACAAAGCAAATCCTAGATTTAAGTAACAATTCGGTTCAGGTATCCAAAGTCCCCGAAGGAAGCATAATTATCGGTTTATTAGCAGTGTGTAGTTTGGGATTTACCGCTTATAGAAATCTAGACAAAGCTACGCAAGAATAAAAGTTGGAGGCGATCGCTATGTTATCAGTCAGCGATGCACAAGCAATTATTTTAAATTTGGTGCAGCCGTTGGATCGTCAACGGGATACAGAAGTTGTAGATTTATTGACAGCAGATAGTCGCATTTTGGCAACACCTGTCACCAGTCCGCTAGATTTTCCCCATTGGGATAATTCGGCAATGGACGGCTACGCAGTTCGCTACGAAGACGTACAACACTCTAGCACCGAACAACCAACCATCTTAAAAATTGTTGAAGAGATTCCGGCTGGGTATCAGCACAAGTCTACGATTCAACCAGGGCAAGCCGCACGAATTTTTACAGGTGCGGTAATCCCAGTAGGTGCGGATACTGTAGTCATGCAAGAGAAAACACGCCGCGAGGAAAACCGCGTATTTATACTGGATGCGCCAAAACCGCAAGAATTTGTCAGACACCAAGCATCTTTTTATCAAGCTGGAACACAACTACTACCAGCAGGAATTAAGTTAAATGCCTCAGAAATTGCCGTATTGGCAGCAGCACAGTGTCCGCAATTAAGTGTTTACCGCCGTCCGCGTGTGGCAATTTTTTCCACTGGTGATGAGTTGATGACAGTCGATCGACCGTTGCAACCAGGGCAAATTGTGGATTCTAATCAGTATGCGCTGGCAGCTTTAGTGAGACAAAGTGGCGCAGAACCGTTAATTTTAGGCATTGTGAAAGACGATCCAGTTGCTTTGGAGAAAGTTATTGCCCACGCCATTGCGATCGCTGATATAGTTCTTTCATCAGGTGGCGTCTCAGTGGGAGATTATGACTATGTTGACAAAATTCTAGAGTCACTAAAAGCAAAAATCCACATTCGGGCTGTGCAAATTAGTCCAGGAAAACCCCTGACTGTCGCCACTTTCCCCAGTACAGACGCGATTAATCGCGTCTCTCCACACTCAGCACTATACTTTGGTTTACCAGGAAACCCTGCTGCTGTGTTGGTGACATTTTGGCGATTTGTGCTACCAGCAATCAAGAAACTTTCGGGAATAACTGAAGGTTGGGAACCAGTATTTTTGAAAGTGCGATCGCATGATGAATTGCGATCGAACGGTAAACGTGAAACTTACCTTTGGGGTAAATTGCATTTAATTGATGGTGTTTACGAATTTCACAAAGCTGGTGGTAGTCACAGTTCTGGTAATTTAATTAATTTAGCTCAAACAAATGCCTTAGCCGTTCTACCTGTGGGTAAAACCTTAATTTCGCCACAAGAAGAAGTGCAAGTTTTGTATCTTAGTAATGGTTAATTAGGAGTAGGGAATGGAGAGACAAGGAGACAAAAAGGAATTATTGAACAAGTCTCTTCCTTGTCTACCTTGTGTCTTCTCCATGCTTAAAGCCCAATCTTAAAATATCTGCTCAAAACCCTCAATCAAGCGGTTAACTTCCTCAAGGGTGTTGTAATGCACCATACTCACCCGGACTATTCCACCTTGGGATGCTAACCCCAGGTATTCAATGAGCCGTTTAGCATAAAAGTCCCCATAGCGAATCCCAATATAATGTTGGTCAACTTTTGCCGGAATGGTTGAGCTATTTATTCCATCGACAACAAAAGATATAGTTGGTACACGGAATTTACGGTCAGCCTTTGCTTGACCAATCACTCGTACATTCGGCTTACTGTTGAGGTAATTTAGGAGGCGATCGCTAATTTTTTCTTCATGTATGCTAATTAAATCAAACGCTTGCACCATTTGGTTTCTCAAATCAGGTGCTGTTTCATTTCTGTAGTGCAGTTGTGCTAATTCACTTAAATAATCACATAAACCTAACATTCCATAACTTAATTCAAAATTGACATTCCCTAACTGAAATTTATAAGGTATGTCTGTCTGGTCAATAAAATAATGGTTAAGACCAGGCAATCTTAATAAATGTTCTTCTTTACCATAAAGTAAGGCATGGTGAGGGCCATAGACTTTATAAAAACTCAAAGTATAAAAATCAACATCTAAATCTTGGACATCAACTAATCTGTGAGGTGCATAAGCTACACCATCTACACAAATCATGGCATTGCGATCGTGTACAAATGCAGCAATTTCTTTGATCGGGTTAATGGTTCCGAGAACATTAGAAGCATGAGTCAAGGCTACCAGTTTTGTGCGCTGACTCATCAATGGTTCTAAATCTGCTAAATGAAGTTCTAAAGTATCTGGACGAACTTGCCACACTTTAACCTTCATTCCTTGTTTTTCAAGAGCGACCCAAGCACCAATATTAGCCTCATGGTCACAATTAGTAACAATAATCTCATCACCAGGTGTAAAGGTTTGACCCAAACACATTGAGAGAACTTTCAACATCATTGTAGTAGATGGCCCCATGACCACTTCTTTATAAGAATTAGCATTAATGAAAGTAGCCATTCCCCTAGTTGCTAAAGCCAATCGTTCTCCTGCAAGTTGAGAAATCCCATAAGAAGCTCCCAACTGGACATCAGAACTTAGGAGAAATTCGCTAATTCTATCTACTACTTTTTTCAAGGTTTGTGACCCACCAGCATTATCAAAAAAAGTCCATTCACCAGCTAGAGCCGGAAAATATTGACGAACTTTATCAAGATTCAGGAGCATAGTATAAGTTTTATAGAGAATGTTCTTTACCCTAGCCTACCTTCTGACAGGTCACCCAGAGAACATCTATATTCTCTTTTGATGTTTGTAGATCGTTCTGCTAGCCTTATTGCTTTAGAGATTTCGTGAAAAAGAATGTAGAAAGATATAGCAGTGCTATGTCTCGTCTCTACAAGGGTTCTAGATAATGTATATTATTTAATTTCTGCAAATATCTTCTGCAAGAACTTATCTAAACAGGTATACTTAAACCCATAAAGAGTAGTATTTTACTATTTGGAACTATACAATTTACACCCCCCCAAGTCTCACCCCACTTGCTTTCATAGCGGGAAAGCTAAGAGTAAACAAATCAATTCAGGGGAGCAACGTAGTGGCAACCCTTATAAAGAGTAAAGTAGTCGAGTATTTCTGTATCTCACTTTGGCGTAGCCTCTGTCTCCGACACGCTGTTCGCGTTCGTAGAGAAGTTGAAATCTGCTGTATTTAACTTCCAGCAACTATTAATGTCTTGATTCTTCACAATTCTCGCCAATTTTATTTGATAAGTTTAAGGGAGAGTCAAAGCAACTATTGTTTTGAGTCCTAATTCCTTAATTGAAAATAAAGGAACGACTTATGAACACTACGGTTAAATATGACATCAAGGTTATCAAGCAAGAAGCACTTCAACTTGTTAAAAAGAGACTTGTTAACCGTCAACAGCCAATTTATACACTCTGTAAATATATTCCTCATCGGGACTGGGTTAATTTTGAGCTTGAGTTAGAAAAAAATGAATTTCTACTCAGAGATAGAATTATCGATTTACTGAATCACGAATCTTGGGAAGATGATTGAGGCTGCATAAAGCTAAACCACTATTAGCTGCATCCAAATAAAATCAAAATTACAACTTCATTTTTCAACATTAAAAACTCTTGAATGAATCGGGAGTTATAAGCAAGAGATTATTAAAATAAGCAATAAATCTTTATGGATGACTTAGGTGCTTGAAAAGACAAGAGAACCATCGCTGGCGTAGCAATAATTCTCTGTTAAGCAAGTTGCCACAATCAAAACAAGCTGTGTAAGGAGAAGTAAACAAGGCTCAAACTCTTTTTCTTCCCTCTTTATCCCAACAATAATTATTAACACCGAACTCGTTAAAAGCCAATACAGTTTAGTTAAGAAAAATTGTAGGTTGGGTAAAGCAAAGCGCAACTCAACAAAGTCCAGGAAATGTTGGGTTTTGTTCCTCAAACGCCACTTGCTTCTCCCTTGGCGCTAGCCTCTCCCAAAAGGAGAAGGGGAGACGCTATGCGTAGCTTGCTTCCCCGTAGGGGTACAATTCGGGAAAACGCAAGGGCGCAGTGGTTCCCCAACCTACACAGGTTAGATTCTTGGCGCTAACCCAAAAGTTTTCTGTCTTCTTTTTTTAACTGTGTCAGTTAATACTTGATGCTTGCGCTACTACCTCACATTCTTGACCAATTAATACTGACATCAAGAAAAATAATTATACTAAAAGATTTCAGCAAATTGCATTAGGTGGGTAACTCTTCTAGCCCAATCCATTCAGTAATCGATTGCCATTGGCTTGCGTAAACAATAGTACTCCTACGTTTTTCTTTTTGAAGCTTGCTAGGTAGTTTTCCCAGGACAGCATCAGCGAATGAACTGGATTCGTTCCACTTATAAATAGCCATTTCCTGCCAGCAGTGGCGACAAAACCAGTAAGTCTCTGCACCGCGTATATGTTCTAAAAGTACACTTGAGCAGCAAGGACAGTAATTCATATTTTTCTCAAATCCTGTTCATAAAAGTGTTATCGCAAATCAGGGCAGCTACTTGAGAAACCCGTAGATATTTAAAAGAAACTGTCTATATTTTGACTATAGTCTTTAAATATGAGGAAGTTGTGAAGATAGTTAAAATACTTAATTATTTAGCAAAACTTATACATATTTCTTAGGTAATGCTTTTAGGCTGATTTAGCGATTTTTTCACACAATCCTCAAATTATCTTCAGATAAATTCCATCCCTTGTACATTAGTCCTGCTTATGACAGGATTTGGGGCCGTTCGAGCAGCCAGATTCTTGGCTAGACGTAATTCATCCAGAATATCGCGCCTCCCGCCATTCAATCAGTCGAGCAATTGCTTAGTGGTAGTCAATCTAGTTCAACAGAATATCGGATTTTGCAACCTAAGGCTGTTTTATGTCTCTGGTGAGAAAAAAATGCTCTGATTTGCTGAGACTATTGAAATTCCTTGAAGGCTGTGAATAATACAGACACTGCTATGTTGGCAATATTGGGAAGTAATCAAATATATCTGTGAAAAAACCAAGATATGGCAAACATTATAGTTAACATAATTGAGCAACAAAATCATGTTGAACGTGAATAAAAAAACTACTAAAAAAGCCTCAAACCCTAGCTAGGGAGGGTATATAGCAATCCTATTTGAGTTGTGAAAATTATCAAACCGCCAAGCCGCCTTCGCGTTGGCGTTCGTGTTAGCGTCTCTGAAAGAGAAGCCTCTCATAGAGAAGCGTCTCGAAGAGAAGAGCGCCAAGAAAACAAACAGAGAATTTCACAAATGATTTAGGATTGCTATAGAGAACGTTAATATCGCGTCATGTTATGAAATAAATAATAATTTAAATTAAGTAAAGATGATTTTAATTCAGCATCTAAGTTGAATTGATGAATAATTTTAAGATATATTTAAAAAATAAGTAATTTAGGCGATCTCTCTTTTTACTTTTCTCTATATTTATCGGTTAATTTGTTTAGGAAAATATTGAATTTTAACTCATCTATCAATATTAAAACTCACTCTCGGATTGCAGATAAGGAGAGTGGAAGCAAACCTAGTCTTACTATTCTATGGGCACAATAGAATAAATGATATCCATATCTGGTTACACTCATTGCTATGGAACGCGAAGCCTTAACAATCTGTTTTCCACCTGACTTGCTTGCAAAAGCCAGGAAACTCAAGGAAGGTAGTGAATCATTTAATGATTTAATAGTTAGGGCTTTAGAACGGGAAATGCGACACCGCCAGGGATGGGCTGCCGATCGCACAAAGGCTGAAAACCTCTTTGTTGGTGGCGGCGAGATAGGTACATTATTGAGATCGCACAATTGGTCGCAAACGCCTCTAGGGGCTGTCAAAACCTGGCCGGACAGCCTAAAAACAGCTGTGCAGATCCTATTAACAGAACTAGATCGAGTCCAGCAGCTAGAATCCGATCTGCTACCGGAGCGCACATCAACAGATGCCTTGCGTCAAGCTGCCCAAGCCGATGCGTTTCGAGTCAAGCTCACCAATGCACTACGCCCTCTGACTGACGCTAATGAGATTCAGGCGATCGCTGCCCGCATTCTAGGCGAGTCTCTAGGCGCAAGCCGCGTCATTTACATCGAAGTGTTACGCGGCGGTAAGGAGGTCATCGTTCATAAAAACTACACGAACGGTGTTGCCGAACTAAGCGGACTGTACCATTTGGAAGACTTTGGACGCAACCTGACAGATGACCATCGAGCGGGGCAAACGGCGATCATTCCTGATGTGGCAAACTACCCCAAATACACAGCCAGCGAGAAGGCAAGGTATAGATCGATTGATATTGCCGCGCATATTGATGTGCCACTGATCAAGAACGGTCAATTTATCGCGTTGCTGGCGGTGCATCAGGCAAACCCTCGCCAGTGGACGGAAGATGACGTGAGACTAGTCGAGGAAACAGTAGCGCAAACGTGGGCAGCCGTTGAACGTGCCCGTGCTGAAGCCATTTCGCGTGAGAGCCGCACCGAACTCGAACGGCAACTGCGGAAGTTTGACGCGATCGCGGCTGCAATTCCCGATTTTATTTACACCTTTGATTTGGCGGGACGGTTCACGTATGTCAGCCCAGCGTTGCTCAATCTTTGGCAAAAAACTTCGGATGAAGCTTTGGGAAAGAACTTTTTTGAGCTGGATTATCCAACCGATTTAGCGACCCGACTTCAGCAACAGATTCAACAGGTAATCGCCACACGCCAGCTGCTCAAGGATGAAACGCCCTACACTAGTGCAATCGGCACACGCACCTATGAATATATTTTCGTGCCACTTTTGGGCATAAATGGCGCAGTAGAAGCAGTGGCAGGCGTGACGCGAGACATCACCGAGCGCAGACGGGCTGAACTTGCCTTGCGCCAAAGCGAGGAGCAGAGCCGGAATATTCTGGAGAGCATCGCTGAAGCCTTCTTTTCCCTGGATGAGAACTGGCGGTTCACCTACGTCAATCGCTCCGCCGAGATACTGCTTGATCGCGCTCCGGATGATTTGATTGGCAAGAATATATGGGAAGAATATCCAGGACTGATTGGCAATGAGTTGGCGCAGGTTTACTGGAGCGCCATGCGGGATCGTGCGGCTGCGTCATTAACCGCGTTTTACCCGGATCACGATCGCTGGTACGAAGTTCGCACCTACCCCGCCCCAAACGGTATCACTGTTTATTTCAATAATGTTACCGAGCAGATTCAAACTGCCGCAAACCTGCGTCAATCTGAAGAACGCTACCGGATGCTGTTTGAGTCAATCGACCAAAGCTTTTGCCTCTGCCAAATGCTGTTTGACGAGAACGGTGAACCGATTGATTATCGCGTTCTAGAAGTCAATCCGATGTTTGAAAGAATGACGGAACTTCAAGATGCGACGATACGGGAACTGATTCCAGATATACAAGCGCATTGGTTTGATATCTATGGCAAAGTCGTGCAGACTGGTGAATCCGTGCGGTTTGAGAATCAATCCCTGGCGATGAATCAGTGGTTTGATGTCAACGCTTTTCGAGTCGGCGAACCGCAAAATCATCAGTTTGCCCTTTTGTTCACCGATACAAGCGATCGCAAACGGGCAGAAGAAATTTTGCGGCAAGCCGCCGAATTTGATGCTTTCCGTGTTTCTCTCGCCGACGCGCTTCGTTTGCTTGCTGACCCAATAGAGATTCAGGTTACGGCCAGCCGTGTGCTGGGTGAATATCTCGGCGCGAACCGGGTGGCTTACTTTGAGGTTCACGGTGCTGATTACGTCTTTGAACGTGACTATGTAAACGGAGCCGCAGCACTCGCTGGCAACTACCCGATTGATTCGTTCGGACTCAAGCTGCTCGCTGCGTACTGCACTGGTTGCGCCGTGTCCGTGTCTGATGTAGAAGCCGATCCCAACCTGTCTCCAGATCAGCGAGCAGCCTATGCTGCGATCCAAATTGGGGCATACATCGGTATACCACTCCTCAAGAGGGGTGAGTTCGTAGCTGGGCTGGCAGTTCACACATCCGGGCCGCGAGCTTGGACACCGGACGAGGTGTCCTTGGCGGAAGAAGTAGCCGAGCGCACTTGGGCGGCAGTCGAACGTGCCCGCGCCGAAGCCGCCTTGCGCGAATCGGAGGAGAAATACCGCACGCTGTTCGATTCGATTGACGAAGGTTTTTGTCTGGTCGAAGTTTTATTCGACGATGCCAGAAAGGCAGTTGACTACCGCTATCTTGAAACTAATCCGGCTTTCGAGAACATCACCACACTCAAAAACGCAATTGGCAAAACCGTCCGCGAGTTGGTGCCGGATATTGAGCCACACTGGGCAGAAACTCTCGGAAGAGTTGACAAAACAAGACAGCCCGAACGGTGGATCAACAGTTCCGAAGCGATGGGGTTCTGGTTCGATTTGTACGCTTTCCCGGTGGACGAGCCAGAAGAGCATAAAGTCGCCATGATTTTCAGCAACATCACCCAGCGCAAACAAGCCGAACGACAAGTAGAGTTTCTGACCGAGTTAAGCCGAAGACTCGGCACGGTGACGGATGCGGCTGAAATCAACCGCATCGTCACGCGCGAAGTCGGAACGTTTTTGAACGGGCATCGCTGCTATTATCTCGATGTCACGCCGGACGGCAGACAGGTAACGGTTTTACCCGATTGGCGGCTCGACGGATCAGACCTTGCCGGAACTTACGACCTTACCCTTTTCGGGGTGAAGGAATGGTGGGAGACGGCGGCACATCAACCGTTCGGGATTGACGACGTGAACACACATCCGTGGACAAAGGATTTCGCCGACAATTACACGCTCATCAATCTGCAATCCTATATCATCGCACCGTTTGTCCGTGAAGGGCGTTGGGTGGCTTCGGTCGGAGTCAGTTCCGACAAGCCGCGCCATTGGACGGCGAATGAGATGTTGTTGCTGGAAAACGTTGCGGCGCGTGTCGCTCCGCTGATCGAACGCGCCCGCACCGAAGCAGCCTTGCGCGACAGTGAAAACCGCTTCCGCATGGCGATCGAAGCTGCTCAATTAGGCACCTGGGACTGGAATCTCATCACCAATCAATTGATTTGGGATCAGGGTTGCAAAGCCATGTTTGGCTTACCACCAGAAGCCGAGAGCAGC
Organism: Nostoc sp. DedQUE12b; assembly: GCF_034530835.1. Classification (NCBI taxonomy): domain Bacteria; kingdom Bacillati; phylum Cyanobacteriota; class Cyanophyceae; order Nostocales; family Nostocaceae; genus Nostoc; species Nostoc sp. DedQUE12b. The sequence continues at coordinate 98,227 of NZ_JAVRCI010000015.1, forward strand.
ATTGAGGTCTTTTTTGCCGGACTGCACCCTGACGATCGCGAACGACTAGAACAGGTGGTGCAATGGACTTTGAATCCAAAAAGCAGCGGCAAGTATGACGTAGAATATCGCACGATTGGGATTCAGGATGGGGTTGAACGGTGGATTGCGGCCAGAGGACAGACTTACTTTGATGCTGCCGACAATCCACAACGCTTTGTCGGCACTGTACTCAACATCACCGAGCAAAAACGCATTCAGGCAGAACGAGAACAACTCCTCGCCCGCGAACAAGCCGCAAGAGAGGCAGCCGATCGCGCCAACCGAATCAAAGATGAGTTTTTGGCGGTGCTGTCCCATGAATTGCGATCGCCTCTCAACCCAATTTTAGGCTGGACACGCTTACTACAAAACGGCAAACTGAGCGAAGCCCGTAGAGCCGAAGCCTTGAAAATTATCGAGCGCAATGCCAATCTACAGACGCGACTAATCGAAGACTTGCTCGACATCTCCCGCATCATGCAGGGCAAACTCAGCTTAACAGCGGCTCAGGTCAGTTTGACCTTTATCATTTCTGCTGCCGTTGAAACAGTGCGTTTGGCAGCAGAAGCAAAAAATATTGCGATCGCTCTCGATCTTGACTTTGAGATCGCTCCGATTTTTGGGGATGCAGCGCGTTTGCAGCAAGTGGTGTGGAATTTGCTTACCAATGGGGTTAAGTTTACACCCAACGGCGGACAAGTGACGATTGAACTGCGACAATTCGACGGACTAGCTCAGATTCGGGTAATCGATACTGGCAAGGGCATCAATCCACAGTTTTTGCCTCATGTATTTGAGTATTTTCGGCAAGAAGACGGCTCAACGACACGCAAATTTGGCGGGTTGGGATTGGGGCTAGCGATCGTGCGACAAATTGTCGAAATGCACGGGGGCACGGTGACAGCAGAAAGTCCGGGTGAAAATCAAGGCGCAACTTTCATCATCCAATTGCCCCTCATGCAGCAGGCAAGAGCGATGCCTGCGGCAAGAGCAAAGCTCAACGCATCCCAGCCAATCCCCACCCAGGCAAAAACAGAAGTGCTTTTAGACGGCGTTCAAATTTTGCTGGTGGATGATGAGCCAGATACCCGCGAGTTTCAAGCATTTATGCTAGAACAAAGCGGTGCAAATGTAACAGCCGTCGCTTCTGGCTTAGAAGCTTTACAAGCTCTAGAGCAGTTAACTTTTGACGTGCTGGTGAGTGACATAGGTATGGCACAGATGGACGGCTATATGCTAATGCAGGAGATTCGATCTCGCCCACCAAATCAAGGAGGAACCATTCGGGCGATCGCACTAACCGCTTATGCCGCAGAAATTGACCAACAAAGAGCATTTCAGGTAGGATTTCAAACTCACATTACAAAACCTGTAGAGCCAGAGAAGTTAGTCAAGGCGATAGTTAGTTTAGTCTCGTAGGGTAGGCAATGCCCACCCGACAAAGTTACTAAAATTTCACATCCAAAGCACGTACCAAAAAAGCCCATTTATCTGCGGCTTCTTCGATAATTTTAGCCGTAGGTTTACCCGCACCATGTCCTGCTTTAGTCTCAATTCTAATTAGGGTTGGCGCATCACCTGCGTGAGCCTCTTGCAAAGCGGCGGCAAATTTGAAACTATGAGCAGGGACAACGCGATCATCATGATCGGCTGTGGTAATTAAGGTTGCTGGGTAAGCTGTATCTGGCTTGATGTTATGTAATGGCGAATAAGCATACAGCGTTGGAAACTCTTCTGGATTATCTGCTGAACCATATTCGGGAGTCCAAGCCCAACCGATGGTAAATTTGTGGAACCGCAACATATCCATAACGCCGACTGCTGGTAAAGCTGCACCAAACAAATCGGGACGTTGCGTCATACAAGCACCCACTAATAAACCACCGTTACTACCACCTGCGATCGCTAGCTTTTCAGTATTAGTATACTTGTTAGCAATCAACCACTCAGCAGCGCTAATAAAGTCATCAAAGACGTTCTGCTTTTTATCCTTTATTCCTGCTTGATGCCATTCTTCGCCGTATTCTCCACCGCCGCGGATATTAGGCATAGCATAGACACCACCCATCTCCATCCACACCAACAGACTCACAGAAAACCCAGGTGTCATTGAGGCATTAAAACCACCATAAGCATAGAGATAAGTAGGGTTATTTCCATCTAATTTAATGTCCTTTTTGTGTGTAATAAACATTGGTACTCTAGTACCATCTTTGCTGTGATAAAAGACTTGTTTTGTCTCGTACTCATCAGGATTAAAATCTACCTGTGGCTGACGGAAAACCTCACTTTTTCCTGTCACCATGTCGTAGCGATAAATAGTGCCTGGTATAGTAAAGCTGGTAAAACTATAAAAAGTTTCAGTATCATAACGCTTACCACCAAAGCCTCCGGCTGAACCGAGTCCGGGTAGTTCTACCTCTCGAATAAACGCACCTTTGAGGTCAAAAACTTTGATTTGACTGTGAGCATCTTTGAGGTAATCAGCAACGAATTGATTATTAAGTATACCGACACTTTCCAAAGTTTCTGCTGATTGGGGAATAATTTCTCGCCAATTTTCTGGTGCAGGGTTTTTCGTATCAATCGCAATAACTCGTCCCCTCGGTGCATTTAAATCTGTGCGAAAATAAAAGACGCTATCATCATTGTCGATAAAGCTGTAATCTGCCTCAAATTGGTTAATTAGTTCTACGACTTCCGCATTAGGGTTAGTTAAATTTTTAGAAAAAACCAAATTTTTAGAGTCAGTCCCTAGCCAGATTGAAATTATTAGATAGCGTCCATCTTCAGTAACGCCACCACTAAAACCCCATTCCTTTTGGTCAGGACGATGATAAATTAAAACGTCTTCTGATTGAGGTTTACCTAGTTGATGATAGTAAAGCTTTTGATAATAATTAACATCTTCTAATCGAGTTTTTTCATTTGGTTCATCGTAGCGACTGTAGAAAAAACCTTGATTATCGTGTGTCCAAGATGCGCCAGAAAATTTAATCCACTTCAAGTGGTCTTGGAGGTCTTCCCCAGTTTCAACATTGCGTACTTTCCACTCTTGCCAATCAGAACCGGAGGAGGATAGACCATAAGCTAAAAGTTTACCATCCTCGCTAATCGACAATCCCGAAAGAGCAACAGTGCCATCTTCTGAGAGTTTATTAGGATCGAGTAAAACTTGGGGTTGGTCATCGAGGGTTTTCAAGGTGTAAAGGACACTTTGATTTTGCAGTCCATCATTTTTAAAATAAAAGTAACGTTCGCCTTCTTTAAAAGGAATACCGTATTTTTCATAATCCCAAAGTATGGTGAGGCGCTGTTTAATTTTTTCCCTAGCAGGAATTTCACTCAGGTAGCCAAAAGTAACTTGATTTTGTGCCTCAATCCAAGTTCTTGTTTCTTCGGAATCAGGATCTTCTAACCAACGGTAAGGATCTGCGACTAAAGTACCGTGGTAATTATCAGCTTGATTACTCTTATCGCTGGTTGGATAAGTGAGAGATTTTTGAGAAGAAGGCATAGTCTTAGGTCAAAGTGCTTTTTTACATACTACAAAGATAGACCCAAGACTTGGGGCAATACTACTCGGTTTTTGGATTTTGAACTCAGAATTGGGTTTGGGGAAAAGGTTAAAGGGGAAAGGTTAAAGGTTTTTTCTTTGCCCTTTTCCCCAAAACCCGACAAGTATTGAGACTTGGGGTATACACTCTAATTGTTCTCAAAAAGAAAGCCCCGGCTTCTGACGGGGCAAAACGTGCTATTTTTGCTTATAGAACAATTGTACTACTAAAAAATAGTATCAGCTTTAATCGAGGGAAAAGTGTACACTTTTCCCTAAAATCGAAGTCTTTTGGTTGTATTTAGTTAACGAGTTTCTCTCCTTTGAGCATCCGCGCTGCGGCTTCAAGTAGAGCTTCTTCGAGATAGGGCTTGGTAAAGTAGCCACTAGCACCGAGTTGAGCGGCAATTTGTCTGTGCTTGTCTGCACCGCGCGAGGTGAGCATTGCGATCGGTAAGTGGTTAAGGTTAGAGTCTTTCTGGATGCGAGAGAGTAATTCCAGACCGTCGCAACGGGGCATTTCGATATCACAAAATACGATATCGCAAGGCAGACCAGACCGGAGTTTATCCCAAGCTTCCTGACCGTCACGTGCCTGTTCTACGCGATAACCTGCTTTGTTAAATGTCAGGGATAGCAATTCTCGGACTGTAATTGAGTCATCGACAATCAGCACTGTTGGGTCAATCTTCGCAGGAGAGGTATCTGGAGGAGTCAGTTTTTGTTGCCAAGAATTACCACCAGCTTGTGTAGAAATCCGTCCTTGGAAGATGTCGATTATTTCCAGTACATCAGCAATGGGCATAATCCGACCATCACCCAGAACTGTAGCACCAGCTACACCAATGGGTTTAGGTGCTGGGCCTTCAAATTGCTTAATTACAATTTCTTGTTCGCTTAACACCAGGTCAATCTGTAGAGCAATCAAGGTATTTGCCGATCGCACCACAACCACAGAAACCATATCATCATCTCTAGTACCGCCATAAACATTACCGCGACTGATTTGGCGATTGAAGGTTAAAAGTTCCTTCAGAGGTCGGAATGGTAGCACCGTATCGCGCCAGGAAATAAATGATTGCCCATTGGCATCATGCTGAATATTTTTGACTGGAATATCTAGGGTATCTTCTACACCATCCATTGGGAAGGCGATCCTGGAGCGATCGGAGACGCAGCAGAGAGCTTTACAAATACTTAGAGTCAGTGGTAAACGAATGGTGAAGGTGGTTCCTTTGCCGATCGCAGAATCGGTGTTAACTGTTCCCCGAATTTCGCTAATTTCGGAGCGCACCACGTCCATACCCACGCCACGACCAGAAATTTCATCGGCTTGGTCTTTAATCGTAAAACCAGACTGGAACAGTAGATCGTAGACTTCCAGACGAGACATCGCTTTTGCCTGCGCTTCTGTAATCATGCCAATCTTCACAGCCTTAGCCTTAACCCTTGCCGAATCGATACCTGCGCCATCATCGCCTACAGATATGATCGTTTGGTTCCCTTGGTGGAAGGCACGGATAGTAATGATTCCTGCAGGTGGTTTACCAGCAGTTTGCCTTTCTTCTGGCGTTTCAATGCCGTGAGCGATCGCATTATTCAGCATATGAGTCAACGGATCGGTCAGATGATCCAAAATCATCTTGTCAATTAAGGTATCGCCACCTTCGATCACCAACTCTACTTGTTTGCCACACTTAATGGCGTTGTCGCGCACTCCTCGCCGCCAGCGATCAATAGTTTGAGCAAAAGGCACCATTCGCGCTCTCGTTAATCCCTCTTGTAGCTGGGTGGTTACTTGGCGGAACTGCCTAGCGACTCGTTCGGTTTCTTCGGTAACAAAATCAATGTCGCTAGCCGACTCACGCACTCGTACAATGCGCTCAATCATCTGCTGTGAGAGTGTGTGAAAGGGAGTAAAACGATCCATTTCTAGTTCGCTAAAACCCCTGTCAGCATTGGAATCAGGGTCTTGTAAGCCGTCGGGGTCTTTCTTTTTGCGTCCAGCTAACAGAGATGCTTCCAGTAGCGATCGCTCGTACAACTCCTGCATCCTTGCACCCACATCTGAGAGTTGTTGTACCTGAATCAGCAAGTTATCTAATGACTGTCGTAGTCGTTCATGATCCTGCTCTAAGGTATTACGGTTTACTACCAACTCTCCAACTAAATTACTCATATCGTCCAGTTGCTTAACTGGAACCTTCATCGTTTCTTCAAATCTCGCAGCCCGACGAGTAGAGGGACGGGTAGCTTGGCTGGTGTTCGATTTTACTACAGTAGAATGGGATATTGTTTGATTCGCTTCTGCCAGCAATTTCTCTAAGTCACCAAATTCATCTTTTATAACTGGTGATGGAATAGCATTTTGAGCTGAGACTGGTTGAGTTTTGAAAGGCTGGCGTTGGGGTAGCCCGTCGTAGACATCACTGTTGTTATCTGTACTTAGCAAGTCTTCCAAGGCAGCAAAATCTACTTCTGGTATATTCTTAGCTTTAGGGATGGGTGCTACGTCATCTCCTAATAATGCTGCCAAATCTGCAAATTCATCTTCTTGAGCAACTATTTCAGTGGTTTCTGTAAACAATAAATTATTTTCAACAACTGTATTTTCTGTTGAATCAAAGGTAGTTCCTAAATTATTATTTTTCTCTGTCTCTAAAACTTTTGAGCTTGTCTGGGTTAAATCTGAAGTTTCCCCAAAACTGATAGTTTCTGATAGTTCATCCACAGTATTATCTGTGGTGTCCATCTGAATATAGGTTAATTCATTTGTCACAACATCCTCAGAATCGAACAAATCACCTAGCTGTGCTTGTAATGATACTGAATCTGAATTGTCCCCAAAACTGACGGTTTCTGATAGTTCATCCACAGTATTCTGTGTGGTGTCCATCTGAATATCGGTCAATTCATTTGTAGCAACATCTTCAAACAGCAGTTGTGGATTTTCATCGAAAGAGCCAAACAAATCATCTGGCTGTGCTTCGGGTAATGCTGAATCTGAAGTTTCCCCAAAACTGATAGTTTCTGATAGTTCATCCACAGTATTCTGTGTGGTGTCCATCTGAATATCGGTCAATTCATTTGTAGCAACATCTTCAAACAGCAGTTGTGGATTTTCATCGAAAGAGCCAAACAAATCATCTGGCTGTGCTTCGGGTAATGCTGAATCTGAAGTTTCCCCAAAACTGATAGTTTCTGATAGTTCATCCACAGTATTCTGTGTGGTGTCCATCTGAATATCGGTCAATTCATTTATAGCGACATACTCAGAGTCGAACAAATCACCTAGCTGTGCTTAGGCTAATGCTGAATCTGAATCGTCCATCTGAATATCGGTCAATTCATTTGTAGCAACATCTTCAAACAGCAGTTGTGGATTTTCATCGAAAGAGCCAAACAAATCATCTGGCTGTGCTTCGGGTAATGCTGAATCTGAAGTTTCCCCAAAACTGATAGTTTCTGATAGTTCATCCACAGTATTCCCTGTGGTGTCCATCTGAATATCGGTCAATTCATTTATAGCGACATCCTCAGAGTCGAACAAATCACCTAGCTGTGTTTTGGGTAATGCTGAATCTGAAGTTTCCCCAGAACTGACGGTTTCTGATAGTTCATCCACAGTATTCTCTGTGGTTTCCATCTGAATATAGGTCAATTCATTTGTCGCAATATCCTCAGAGTCAAACAGATTGCCTAGCTGTGTTTCGGGTAATGCTGAATCTGAATTTTCCTCAAAACTAATAGTTTCTGATAGTTCATCCACAGTATTCTCTGTGGTTTCCATTTGAATATAGGTCAATTCATTTGTAGCGACATCTTCAAACAGCAGTTGTGGGTTCTCCTCAAAAAATCCTAATGAATTAACTTCTAGATCGACAGCAGATATCTCTGGGCTTCCATTAGTAAATTCTGGAACAAAATCTAAAGATTCTGGTTGTTGTGGCCTGAGAATTTCTTCTCCCGGATGCTGCGCGAACAAAGGTGTTTCAGGCGTGGAGGTATCGTTGATTAAAGGAGAAATAGTTAAGTTACTTGATGTTAATTCATCAAATAAATTTTCTCCAGAGTCTGATGATAATATTAAATCTAGCTGTTCTTGATGCTGTAAATTAATATCAAAATCTTTTTCTATATCAAAACTGGCTATAGGAGAAGATATGGATTGCTGATTATCAGCAAAAATATCATCAGCCGCAGCGGTAAACAAACTTTCATCTAACGCCCTTTCCACATTCTGCTCAATTAAGGAATCGAATTCTTCCTTTTCTTCTGTGGTTTCCTGATTCCAGAAGTTGCTCAAATCATTTTCTGATTCAGAAAACTCAGGTTCTGTTACTGGAGGTGTATCAAATAAATCACTGATTTCTGGTTCACTTGTCGATATTTGTGGCTGTTCTTCCATTTCAGCAAACAGGTTGTCTAAAGACAAGTCTGTTGGCTGGGGTAATTCTATGTAATCACTAGGGGTAATTTCTTCTACCCAATTTGCATTTTTAGTTTCTAAGAATAAGTTATCAAAATTGTTTTGTTGGTTGGTAGATAGTTCTACACTGGCGAACGGCTCAGTTTCTGGTTGAGTAACTTCGCCTATTGGCAATAGTTCATCATCTAACTCCAGTGTTAAAAAATCTTCGATTACACTATTTTGGACAATCTCGGCAGTAGTCTGGTTTGTATCATTACGAATATCAATAAATTCTTGTAAATTTTCGGAAGAAGATGAGTCTAAATCTATATCAAATTCGTTAATATCGCTCAACTCTAAAGGCGTAGCAGATGTTTGTTGATTTTGCGGTTCTGAATTATCTTTTTCTAGGAAATGGTCGCCAAATAACAGGGATAAATCTTCTGTTGTAGCTGTGGTTGTTGAGTGCAGCGCGTTGCTTATCTCTTCATTAAAGGAGAGTAAGTCAGATAAATCGTTATGAGTGTCTTCAGCCTCAGTGCTGCTCAAATCAATTCCAAAGTCATCGGTAGTAACAATTTCTAAGGTTTCTTCTTGATGCCAGCTTTCATCTAGTTCGGGAGTCTCACCGTCAAATAAATCGGCAAGGGTATTTAACTCAGCTATTCCTACCTCTGGGCCATTGGGATCGAGATTGTTACTGATTGGGTGTACTTCGTCATGTGTGGTGAAAGTAAGACTAGTGTTTCTACTTTCGTTTAGTGGTATTCCTTGTAACTGAAGGGAGGGGCGTTCGTCCGAGACGTTGGCGTAGCTATTGCTACTATCTTTGTCTAGACTCACTTCTTCAGTTGTCTGGGCTAACGCCTTGGTGTCACCAGATAGAATTGACTCTGATTCTGGCAAAACCGGAGATTGTTCATCAAATAAATCAGGGGTAATTTCTAATAACTCAATTTCTGCAAAGCTTAAAAGTGCTTCTAGTTGCTGACTAATTACAATTTCGGCTTCTCTACCTTGCAGAACTAATTCTTGAGCTTGTTTGATTTCGGTAATGACAATTTTAGCTAAAGTCAGATAAGTATTTTCCGGATTGCCGATCGCACTGGCTGCTGCTTGACACAAACCACACCAGTTGGGCAAATTCCAAGTTTCACCAAGTTTGACTAACTGGTGACAGCATTGCTGGAGGTTTTGCCGAGTTGAAGGTGTTGTAGTTTGCTTAAATAATTGCAACATTTCCCGTAGTGTTTGCAGCACTTGGGCTTGAAACTCGCTCCAGTTATTATTTTCTTTAGCGGTGGGCGATAGCGCAGCGTTAGCAAGTCCGCGAGAGTCTAGGGCCTCTTGGGGTGCTACCGAGTCTGGAGATTCCTGATGGGTGTATTCTGCCAGATCGGGAATATCTCGCCGCATGAAAATTTCTGTAAGTGTGGAGACATTCTCTATAGAGGTTGTAGGTTCTGTTGCCTTAGAACTGCTGGCTACTCCACTCTTTGCTTGTTCTACAAGTAGTTCCAGATGCTGATACAGCCATTGAAAGACTGGCTCAGTTTCTGACATCAAAGTATTAGCTGCATCTTCAGAAAGACCATAAGGCCCACTCAAATGCTCTAAAAGCGATTTTAGGGTATCAGAGACACCAAGAAATAAAGACTCTAACTTTTGGTCAATCTGAACCGGATTATCTTTGAGAATTTTGAAACAATCTTCCAGACGGTGGGAGGTATGCTGGATGCTAGTCAATCCAAGCATCGCCGCTCCTCCTTTGATGGAGTGAGCCGCCCGGAAGACCTCACTGATCATTTCCGGGTCGTTCAGGGTACCCTCTAAATTCAGCAAGCCCTGCTCAATGGTATTCAGGTGATCCCTGGCTTCTTCGATAAAGTAACCCAAAATCCGCTGTTGTTGTTCCGGCAGCATAGTTTTTTAGTCAAGAGTCATTAGTCATTAGTTATTAGTCATTAGTCATTGGTCATTGGTCATTGGTCATTAGTCATTGGTCATTAGCAAATAAAAAGGACAAAGGACAAAGGACAAAGGACAAATGACAATTTATCTGGTTTCCATAGTTTCCACTCGGAAACGTTCAACGGAGGCGATCAAGTCACGGGATACACCTACTAAGTGTTGTAGGGCACCTGAAACTCGCTGTGCTTCTTGGGAAGTTTCTTGGGCGGTCAGTTCTACTGATTGCATTACATGAGCAACAGCGCGAGAGGTTTCCGTTTGTTCCACAGTGTCGCTAGTAATAGATCGCACAAGAATATCGATGCGATTCGCCACTTGAATAATGTTTTCGAGCGATCGCTTGGCATCTTCTGCCAATTTTGTACCCTTAATTACTTGTTGTGTGCCTTCTTCCATCGCGGTCATTACAGAGCCTGTTTCACTTTGGATTTGCATCACAATTTGTTCAATTTCCTTCAGGGATTTAGCAGATTTATCTGCTAACTGGCGCACTTCATCTGCAACGATCGCAAACCCGCGCCCCGCTTCTCCGGCTCTTGCCGCCTCAATACTAGCATTGAGTGCTAACAAGTTTGTTCTGGAAGCAATTTGAGAAATCAACGCCACAATTTTAGAAATTTCTTGGGAAGATTCCGCCAACCGCTTCACTTTGCGAGTGGTTTCAGCAACGGTTTCTCGAATTTCTAAAATCCCTGCTACGGTATTTTCTACTGCTTCTCCACCTTTGAGAGCGATCGTACTAGCATCACGAGCAACGGTTTCGGCTTCCCGCGCCGCCTCTGCTACCCGCTGAATCGAGTCTGTCATCACTTGTACAGAATTCAACGTTACTGCCAACTCTTCTGCTTGCCGCAAAGCATCACTAGATAAGGCTCTTGCAAAGGTTTCGGAGTTGGTTGCACCTTTTGTTACATCCTTCGCCGCCACTTTTACCTGTTGGACAATATCCCGCAGGTTTTGAATTGTTAAGTTAAAGGCGTCAGCTACGGCTCCCAGTACGTCAGCTGTCACTTCCGCTTGGACTGTTAAATCGCCTCTAGCAGCTCCTTCCACATCATCCAACAAACGAATTACCTGGCGTTGCAGGTTTTCTTTGGCTTCTTCTTGTTCATCGGCTTTGCGTTGGGCTTCACTTGTGGTTGTGAAAATTACCCGTGCCATTTCATTAAAGCCAGTGGCTAAATGCCCCAATTCATCTTCGGAAAACACTGTCGCTTGAGCATTCAGATTTCCTTGACGTACAGCCTCAAACTGAGCTTGGAGGTCATCAGTTGTGCGCCGAATTTGTTTAAGCGCCAGATTCCCCATGAAGCCTGCGGTAGCAAAACCTGCAATCCCAGCGGCTAGTGACATTGCCCAACCTGTGTTTCGTACTGATTCTCGTTGTTGGGGTGGCGAAAATGTGGTAGCGACAAAACTAACTGTGGCTACAACCAGCGCCGAGACTATGCCCACACTTCCAGCAATTAGCCATTGTTTCCGTTCGATGGAGGCATTTTCTAATGGTGCTAACCATCCCTGCTCGATGCTGACGTTGGGTTCTAGTTTGGAGATATCTGTTTGGCTAAAGACTGGAACGGCTTCATGGGAACCAGTCATTGAGAAAAGTTCTTCTTCGCGATCAACTGAATTACTTGCAAAAGCCTCTGCTACTTGAGGGCGTCCAGTGTCACTAGTTTCTGATGGAGCAGAATGCATTGTGACATTACCGAAGTTAGAATCTCCTTCGATCAGGTCAAACCCTGGAATATTGCCTAAATCGTCAAATTCCTCAAAGTCATCTAAAAACTCGATATTGCTCTTAGAATTTTCTCCATTCAGTATATTGCTTGAGTCTTCATAAGAGTTTAAACCCTCTGAGCCAAAGGCAGACTCAAATGCTTCCATATCAAAATTTTCATCATCGAAGCTATTTTTACCGATGAACTCACCTGATTTAAACTGTTGTTCCTGCCGAGGTAAATTACTATTAAAAGCTGATTCTTTATCGACTGATTTTGTCTGAAAATATGATTCTGCCTCCACTTCTTTTGGTGTTAACCAACTATGAGATTCGGTTTCAAAAAATTTATTTTGACTGCCGTTTTGCAAGTTATTTGTTGTTGGCAAATCATTTCTAGGTTCTTCTGAAACAATCAATAAAGTTTCGTCTCCAAAACTAGATTTTTTATATTCTAAATTTTCCATAGTCTGCTCTGGAGACTTTGGCTCACTCAACAAATCAGGGAAATTATTCTCGTTTTTACCAGTTTGTGATTTAGAAGATGAAGAGTTATTATTGTCAATAGTTGAATTTCCGTCAGGAGAATTTATCCCATTATCTGAGAATTGACTATTTGCTAATGATTCTTCGGAAATATCTTCTGAGATACTTTCCTGCCAAAAAGCAGGCAACTCTAATTCTGTATTCTCCTCCCAGTTTTTATTTGAATCTTGTTCCTGTGATTCTTCATTCATGGCAAAAGGGTCATCACCAAAAGCTATAGAAGAATCTGATATTTTTTCTGTTCCAATACTATCTTCTGTGGGCAGATCGAATGGACTTTTTGAAGATGTATCTTCAACGCCATTCATACTTTCTTGCTGCTCTTCAAAAAAGTTTAAATCAAGGTTGTCGCTGTCAAACTCCTGATTAGGGCTTAAATCTGCTAATTCTGATTCGCTATATGCCAGTGGATCGGATATCTCTGAATAGTTTATTTCCTCTTGACTTTCTGATGGATCGATCTGCCCACTAAATGACTCTAAATATTGATTGATATTGTCAATTCCATTCTTGGCAAAACCAATAATTTCTAGATCGTTAGTCAAGCCTAAGACCTGTTGATATTCTTCTTTTGCTACATCATAGTGCTGTAAAACATAGTAGATGTGACCCCTCAACAAATGAGTATTGGGGTCATCTGGTAAATTTTGCACCACTTGGTCAACTAAAGTGGCCGCAACCTCATAATTTCTTTGAACATAGGCGGTCATCGCCTGTTGATATGTTGGCTCGTAATTATCAATACTTGCTGCCATTTCCTCCTCCAATTTCATCCTGCCCACCTAGCACTTCGTACAATTGCCATTTGATCGAGCAGTCGTAGACACTGATTATTTTTAGCACCTAATGACCACTCTCCACGTAAAAAGGGAGCCATTGTATCTGGAACACTAGTTGGTGGCATCAGATTCTGGACATCCAACCAGTCCATACCACCGATTTCCTCTACTGCTAAACCCACTATTGTGTCTTGCTCTTCAATGGCAATCACCGAAATTTCAGCTCTATCCGTGTTTAATGCGCCTGCTTCCCCCAGAAATTGACCCAAATCGGCCACCCAAATAACTCGACCTCGTAAATTTAGAGTACCCAAAAGTAAAGGAGAAGCATTAGGAATCGGGGTGATTCTATCAGGACTTAGTTCAATTACCTCTCGGATGCCAGTTGCTTGTAGTGCAAACTCCTGATGCGAGGGAATGTAAAACCTCAAATGTAACTCACCTTCAGGACTTTCTACTTGTAATTCTGGTCGAAAGTGGTCTTGACCGCCGCCACTTAAAAAGTCCGGTTTGCTGACCATGTTGTTTTTATCCTTATCCTCGCAGCAGTTGTTTGACTGTTCCTACCAACTCGGTTGGTTGAAACGGTTTGGCTATGTAAGCATCTGCACCCTGCTTCATGCCCCAATAGCGATCGAATTCTTCGCCTTTGGAAGAACACATAACCACTGGGACATTTTGGGTTTTTGGATCGGATTTTAACCGCCGACAAACTTCGTAGCCGTTCATTCGGGGCATGACAATATCTAATACCACTAAATCTGGAGGTGCTATTTGAATTGCCTCTAAAGCTTCTAACCCATCACTAGCATGGGTAACTGTTAGTCCAGTTGCTTTCAGGAGGTCTGTAATCATCTCCCTTTGCGCTATACTGTCTTCCACAATCAGAACTGTACTCATAAGTGTCTATTTACCTCCTGATTTAGACGTTCCTAATTGGAACATTCCCTGATTCCTCCGCAAGTATTAACTGTATAAATTAATTTTAGGTTCTCACTATTTTCCTGGATATTGACGTTTCACTCAGTTAACTGACTCTGTGATAACATCTTTTAACTCATCTTTTAGTAGATCAACAAATCTTCGATCTGTTTATATGCCCCATAGACGACGGAGACGAAGAAGATGAGGGAGAAATAATCAATGCCCTATGCCCAATTTTCATTGGTTGTTGATATATTTCTCTACGAGCATGAGTAACTCTGTCTCTGTAAACGGTTTTGTTAAATAATCTGTTGCCCCGACCATCCTAGCTTTGACTCTATCCATAAACCCATCTTTCCCAGTCAGCATGATAATCGGCGTGAGCCGAAATGCTGTTGAATGTCGCAGCATCGCGCAAACCTCGTATCCTTCCAATTCCGACATAGCAATGTCGCATAAAATTAAATCCGGTTTGAGTTGAAAAACCAGACTCAGTGCCTCTAAAGGATTGGTAAGAGCGATCGCTTCATAACCTTGTGGTTGTAAGATGGAATTTATAGTCTCACCGATGGCGATCGCATCGTCAATACATACTATCCGCCCC